>NZ_CAKKMM010000136.1:0-9865 GCF_918698205.1 Microbacterium sp. Bi128
GCCCGGGACGGTGGCCACCGGCAGTGCGGGACTGCTCAGCGGGGGAGCGGGCGGAGCCCTTTTCGCTCTGCGGCTGTTCGAGCGGACGGGCGATCCGGCCGACCTGCGGTTGGCCGAGCGTCTCCTCGAGGACGACCTGGTCGCGCTCGTTCCGGCCCCGGATGGGTCGCTCCAGATCGACGAGGGGTGGCGCTCGATGCCCTACCTCGCGACCGGATCGGCCGGGATCGGCGTCGTGCTCGCCGATCTGCTCCCCCACTCCCGGGATCGCGAACGCTACCGGGAGCTTCTGGACGGACTCATGCGCACGGCGATGACGGGATTCGCCATTCAGAGCGGCCTGTTCCACGGCCGCGCGGGACTCCTTCTCTTTCTGCTCCATGTGCGCGACCGCATCGACGACGTCGCCGCCGTGGACCGGGCCGTGGCTCATCACGTGGGCGAGCTCGCCGTTCACGGGCTTCGTCGCCCGATCGGGCCGTCCTTCCCCGGCGATGGGCTGCTCCGTGCGTCCTGCGACCTCGCCACCGGATCCGCGGGGGTCCTGGCGGTCCTCGCCGCGTACCGCGCGCAGCAGAGCGGCGAGTCCGACCCGCTCGCCACCGCGCTGCCCGGCATCCCGCCGAGGCGCGGTCGCGCCGGCATGCTTCCCTCGTCCGCCGGGACGTGGGCGATGACAGGAGGGAGGTGAACGATATGGGCTACCTGCTTACGCTGCAGAACCTCGACAAGGGCGAGGACGAGCGTCGCGACGCGACGTTCTCGAGCTTTCACAGCATGACGCTGTGCTTCAGCACCGCTTCGACGACGCTCTGCTGATCGCCCCGGTCCCCGGTCGCGTCCCGTGCGGGGCGGGCGCCGTTCCGCCTCCGCGCGGGACGCGTCCGCCCCGTTCCGCGGCCGTTCGTGGGCCCGGTCCCCGGGCGTGACGCGCGACCCGCGTAACGTAGAGGCATGGCATCCGAAAACCCCGCCCCCTCCGTCGAGGCGGACACCGCCCCCGAGCAGCTCACGTTCGCCGATCTGGGACTGGATGCCGCTGTGCTCAAGGCCCTCAAAGACGTCGGCTACGAGACCCCGTCGGCCATCCAGGCCGCCACCATCCCCGTCCTCCTGCAGGGCCGCGACGTCGTCGGCCTCGCCCAGACCGGTACCGGCAAGACCGCGGCTTTCGCCCTGCCCGTGCTGTCGCAGATGGAGACCGGCCACAAGAACCCTCAGGCCCTCGTGCTCGCCCCCACGCGCGAGCTCGCGCTGCAGGTGTGCGAGGCGTTCGAGAAGTACGCCGCGCACATCAAGGGCGTCTCGGTGCTCCCCGTCTACGGCGGCCAGGGCTACGGCCAGCAGCTCTCGGCCCTGCGCCGCGGCGTCGACATCGTGGTCGGTACCCCCGGCCGCATCATGGACCACCTCGACAAGGGCACGCTCGACCTCAGCGAGCTGAAGTACCTCGTGCTCGACGAGGCCGATGAGATGCTGAAGATGGGCTTCGCGGAAGACGTCGAGACGATCCTCGCCGACACCCCGTCCGACAAGCAGGTGGCGCTGTTCTCGGCCACCATGCCCGCGCAGATCCGCCGCATCTCGGCGCAGTACCTCAACAACCCCGAAGAGATCACGGTCAAGACCAAGACCACGACCTCGGCGAGCATCACGCAGCGCTACCTCGTGGTGTCGTACCAGCAGAAGATCGACGCGCTGACGCGCATTCTCGAGGTCGAGAACTTCGAGGGCATGATCGTCTTCACCCGCACGAAGAACGAGACCGAGACGGTCGCCGAGAAGCTGCGCGCCCGCGGATACACCGCCGCCGCCATCAACGGCGACGTCGCCCAGGTGCAGCGCGAGCGCACCGTGAACCAGCTGAAGTCGGGCAAGCTCGACATCCTCGTCGCCACCGACGTCGCCGCGCGCGGCCTCGACGTCGAGCGCATCAGCCACGTCGTCAACTACGACCTGCCGATCGACACCGAGTCGTACGTGCACCGCATCGGTCGCACGGGTCGTGCCGGCCGCACCGGCGACGCGATCAGCTTCGTCACTCCGCGCGAGCGCCGCATGCTCACCGCGATCGAGAAGGCCACGCGCCAGCCGCTCACCGAGATGACGCTGCCGAGCGTGGACGACGTCAACGCCACGCGTCTGACGCGCTTCGACGACGCGATCACCACCGCCCTCGAGGACACCGCCGCAATCGCGACCTTCCGCGACGTCGTCGCGCACTACGTCGCCCACCACGACGTGCCCGAGCAAGACGTCGCCGCGGCGCTCGCCGTGGTCGCGCAGGGTGACACTCCCCTCTTCATGGAAGAGGAGACGATCTCGCAGCCGCGCTTCGACCGTGACCGTGACCGCGCGCCCCGCGAGGGTGGCGACCGCGAGGGCGGCCCGCGCCGCGAGCGCGACGGGCGCTTCGCGACGTACCGCATCGCGGTGGGGCGCCGTCAGCGCGTCGAACCGCGCCAGATCGTGGGGGCGCTGGCGAACGAGGGCGGCCTGCGCCGCAACGATTTCGGGGCGATCCAGATCCGCCAGGACTTCTCGCTCGTCGAACTCCCCGCCGACCTTTCGCGCGACACGATCGCCCGCCTCGCCGACACGCGCATCTCGGGCCAGCTCATCGACCTGCGCCTCGACCAGGGCGGCCGCTCCGCCAAGCGCAGCGACCGGCCGCAGCGCCGCGATCGCGATCGCGACTGACCCCGCGGCATCCCCCGTTCGACGCCCTCGCGACCCTTATGGTCGCGGGGGCGTCGCCGTTGCGGCGGGTGATGCCCCGCGCGGGGGCGCGGTTCGTGGACCGGGGCGCACATCGACCGCCCCGGTGCACAGAACGCGCCCCGGTGGCGAAGCGGGTACGCGGCAGAAGTTGAGCCGATTCATATCAAGTCTGCTTGACGCGCCGGGGGTCCCGCGATAACCTTGAGTCATCGCGGCTCAACCCGCGAGCAGACTTCATCAACACCGAGTCGTGGCATCCGTCCGGCTCATGATCAAGGAGACACATATGCCCCGTGCAGTGGGAATCGACCTCGGTACGACCAACTCCGTCGTGAGCGTGCTCGAGGGTGGCGAGCCGAAGGTCATCGCCAACGCCGAAGGCTTCCGCACGACCCCCTCGGTCGTCGCGTACACGAAGGACGGCGAGGTGCTCGTCGGCGAGACCGCCAAGCGCCAGGCCGTCACCAACGTCGACCGCACCATCTCCAGCGTGAAGCGCCACATGGGCACCACGTGGAGCTTCGACGTCGACGGCAAGAAGTGGACGCCGCAAGAGATCTCGGCGCGCATCCTCCAGAAGCTCAAGCGCGACGCCGAGGAGTACCTGGGCGACTCGGTGACGGATGCCGTCATCACGGTGCCCGCGTACTTCAACGACGCCGAGCGTCAGGCGACGAAGGAGGCCGGCGAGATCGCGGGCCTCAACGTCCTGCGCATCATCAACGAGCCCACCGCCGCGGCCCTCGCGTACGGCCTCGACAAGGGCAAAGAGGACGAGCTCATCCTCGTCTTCGACCTCGGTGGCGGAACGTTCGACGTCTCGCTCCTCGAGGTGGGCAAGGACGACGACTTCTCGACCATCCAGGTGCGCGCCACCGCCGGCGACAACCGCCTCGGCGGCGACGACTGGGACCAGCGGGTCGTCGACTACCTCATCAAGCAGTTCAAGGACACCACCGGTGTCGACGTCTCGGGTGACAAGATCGCCCTGCAGCGTCTGAAGGAGGCCGCGGAGCAGGCCAAGAAGGAGCTCTCGTCGTCCACGTCGACGAGCATCAACCTGCCCTACCTCTCGCTCACCGACTCGGGTCCCGTGTCGCTGTCCGAGACCCTCACGCGCGCCAAGTTCGAGGACCTCACCAAGGACCTCCTCGACCGCACCCGCAAGCCCTTCTCGGATGTCATCCGCGAGGCCGGCGTCAAGGTCGACGACATCGCGCACGTCGTGCTCGTCGGTGGCTCGACCCGCATGCCCGCGGTCGCCGAGCTGGTGAAGAAGGAGACCGGTCGCGACGCCAACAAGGGCGTCAACCCCGACGAGGTCGTGGCCGTGGGCGCAGCCCTGCAGGCCGGTGTCCTCAAGGGCGAGCGTAAGGACGTCCTCCTCATCGACGTCACCCCCCTGAGCCTCGGTATCGAGACCAAGGGCGGCATCATGACGAAGCTCATCGAGCGCAACACCGCCATCCCGACCAAGCGCAGCGAGACCTTCACGACCGCCGACGACAACCAGCCGTCGGTCGCGATCCAGGTCTTCCAGGGCGAGCGCGAGTTCACCCGCGACAACAAGCCGCTGGGCACCTTCGAGCTCACCGGTATCGCCCCGGCTCCCCGTGGCATCCCGCAGGTCGAGGTCACCTTCGACATCGACGCCAACGGCATCGTGCACGTGTCCGCGAAGGACAAGGGCACCGGCAAGGAGCAGTCGATGACCATCACGGGCGGCTCGTCGCTGCCCAAGGAGGACATCGAGCGCATGGTCCGCGAGGCCGAGGAGAACGCGGCGGAGGACAAGAAGCGCCGCGAGTCCGCCGAGACCCGCAACCAGGCCGAGACCCTGTCGTACTCGATCGAGAAGCTGATCAAGGACAACGAGGACAAGCTGCCCGAAGAGGTCAAGACCGAGGTCCAGGGCGACGTCGACGCGCTCAAGACGGCTCTCGCCGGCGACGACGACGACGCGGTCAAGACCGCGTTCGACAAGCTCAACGCCAGCCAGGGCAAGCTCGGCGAGGCCATCTACGCCTCGTCGCAGGCCCAGGGCGAGCAGGCCGACCCCAACGTCGGTCAGCCCGGCAACGGCGAGACGCCGAACCCCGAGGAAGACGTGATCGACGCCGAGGTCGTCGAAGACGACAAGCCCGAAGACAAGAAGTAAGCGACAGAACCATGGCACACAAGGACGACGAACAGCCCCAGGGCTCGGGCGCCGGTCCTGACGAGACGACGGGGCCGGAGGAGAACACCTCCGGCCCCGCGCCGTCGGACCAGACCCCGGATGCCGAGGGCCTGACCATCGAGGACATCCTCGGTGCCGAGCAGACCGACGAGGCAGCCGCAGAGGGGGCGTCCTCCGACAAGGAGGCCTCGCTGCTGGTCGATCTCAAGCGCCTGCAGGCCGAGTACGCCAACTATCGTCGGCGTACCGAGGAGCAGCGCGAACGCGAGATCGAGCGCGCCAAGGGCGAGGCCGTGAAGGGCCTGCTGCCCGTCATGGACGACCTCGACCGCGCGGTCAAGCACGGCGACCTCGTCGAGGGCACCGCTTTCGCCGCCATCGGCGACAAGGTGCGCGCCGTGGCCGAGCGTCTCGGCGTGGTGTCGTACGGCGCCGCCGGCGAGCCCTTCGACCCGCAGCAGCACGAGGCCATCTTCCAGGCGCCCACCCCCGGCGTGACCGAAGCGACGATCCTCGAGGTCGTCGAGGTCGGGTACCGCCTCGGCTCGATCGAGCTGCGACCGGCCAAGGTCGTCGTGGCCGTGCCGGCCGAGTAGGAGGACGCATGGCGAGTCAGGACTGGTTCGACAAGGACTTCTACAAGGTCCTCGGCGTCGACAAGGGCGTGAGTGCAGCCGATCTCAAGAAGACGTACCGCAAGCTCGCGCGCCAGTACCACCCCGACTCGAACCCGGGTGACGCGAAGGCCGAGGCCAAGTTCAAAGAGATCAGCGAGGCCTACGCCGTGCTGAACGACCCCGAGCAGCGCGAGGAGTACGACCAGATCCGGGCCATGGGCTCGGGGGCGCGTTTCTCCGCCCCGGGATCGGGCGCCGGAGGCGGCTTCGACGACGTCTTCAGCCGATTCGGCCAGCAGCGGGGCGGATCGACGGGCCCCATGCCGGGTGGCTTCGACGACTTCTTCTCGATGTTCGACCAGCAGGGGTCGAGTTTCGGGTCGGGGCGCTTCGGCCAGACGACCGGCGGTTACCGCGGCTTCGGCGGTCCGCAGCGCGGTTCCGACGTGACGGCCCGGACGACCCTCGACTTCGTCACCGCCGCCAAGGGCGAGACGATCACGCTCCAGGGCGAGGACAACGTCCCGTTCAAGGTGAAGATCCCCGCCGGGGTGTCGGACGGTCAGAAGATCCGTTTGCGCGGACGGGGCCGCCCGTCGCCGGACGGCGGCGAGAGCGGCGACATCGTCGTGACGGTCGCGGTGCGCACGCACCCGGTCTTCTCCCGCGACGGCCTCAACCTGCGGCTCACCGTCCCGATCACCTTCACCGAGGCGGCGCTGGGCGCGACGATCGAAGTGCCGACGCTCGGCGGTGACACCGTGCGTCTTCGCGTCGCCCCGGGCACCCCGTCGGGTCGGGTGCTGCGAGTCAAGGGCCGTGGCATCCATTCGTCCAAGGGCACCGGCGACCTCCTCGCCGAGGTCCAGGTGGCCGTGCCCGACCACCTCGACGATGCTGCCCGCGAAGCCCTCGAGCGCTTCCACGCGCTCGAACCCAAAGAAAACCCCCGCGCCGACCTGATGTCCAAGGCGCGCCAGTAACGCCGGGCTCCTGGCATCCGCGATGATCGGATGCCAGGAGCAGGCGATCGACGAGAGAGGAGAGGCCGTGTCCGACAGGGAACTCGACGAAGACGCTCCGATCTTCGCGATCGCCGTTGCGGCGGAGCTGTCCAACATGCACCCGCAGACGCTGCGGCAGTACGACCGGCTCGGTCTGGTCGTTCCCGCCCGCACGCAGGGCGGGTCACGGCGGTACTCCAGCCGCCACGTGCAGCAGCTGCGGGAAGTGGCGCGTCTCTCGAGCGAGGGGATGAGCCTTCCCGCGATCGCGCGGCTGCTGACCCTCGAAGAGCGCGTGCACGAGCTCGCGCGACGCGTGAACGACCTCGAGCGTCAGCTCATCGCTGAGCGACAGTCGCGTCCGGGGGCGCGCGTGTTCGCCGCCGGGGCCACCGGGGCGGTCGTGACGCTGCGCCACGGGGCGCGCGTGCGCCGGGCGACCGACGTGGTCCTCTGGCGTCCGCACACCCCGCACGACGACTGAGCGGCGATGACCGCGGGTGTTCGGCGAGGCGCTGTTCGCCCGGGATCACCCCGCAGAGGGTCGAGCGGGCGGCGGCATCCCGAGCCGTAAAGTTCATGCATGGGCTCGACCACGACAAGCGCTCAGGGTGAGGATGCGGCGGTGACCGCGGGGCCGTTCCGTCGCGCGGTCGCGGGCAGGAGGGGCGAGACGCGTGCGAGCGTCGCGTGGGGGCGTGCGACGTACTGGCCGCTCACCGTCGCCGCCCTGGCCTTCCTCTTCGCCTACACCTTCCAGGTGATCGGCGACCTCGTCGGGCTGTGGTCGATCGTCTGCTCGGCGGTCGTCGCGCTGACGTGGGTCATGTTCATCACCGACTACCTCGTGCGTCTGTCGCTGAGCAGCCCGAAGCGGCGGTGGGTGCGCGCGCACCTCTTCGACGTCCTCGTCGTGATCCTCCCGACCCTGCGCCCGGTGCGGCTCCTCGGCGCGTTCACGCGGTTGGCATCCTTCAGCAAGAGCGTGGGCAGCTCCCTTCGCGCCCAGATGCTCATCTACGGCGCGGGTGTCGCCCTGCTCCTCATCTGGCAGGCGTCCCTGGCCGTCCTCTCCGCCGAGCGGCATGCGCCCGGGGCGAGCATCACGAGCTTCGGCAACGCCGTCTGGTGGGCGTTCTGCACGATCACGACCGTGGGCTACGGCGATTTCACCCCGATCACCGTGCAGGGGCGCGTCGTGGCGGTGTTGCTGATGCTCAGCGGCGTCGTGCTCGTGGGCCTCATCACCGCGACGTTCGCATCGTGGGTGCTCGAGCGCGTGACTCGCGGGCACGAGGACCAGCTCCCCGCCACCCGGGCCGACATCGAGCGCGTGTTGGCCGCCCTGCCCGCTCCGGTCTCGGACGGGAGCGATCCGCAGAAGCGCGGGTGACCGGGGCCGCTCGACGTTCGACGACGGACCCGGTCGCCGGCCGCGGCCCCGCGGGGCGGCACGGTACTCTGTCAACCTTCGACAATTGGGAGGCAGCCGTGTCCGAACTCCGACCGCTCGCCATGGGGGACCAGATCGCGCACCGTCTGCGCGTCGAGATCATCCGCGGCATCATCCCCGCCGACACCCACCTCGCGGAGGACAGTCTCGCGGCACGCTTCGACGTCAGCCGCGGTCCCGTGCGGGACGCCCTGCGCCAGCTCGAGGTCGAGGGGCTCGCGGAGGACCGCCGCAAGCGCCTGTACGCGCGCGCGATGGATCTGCGCGACGTCGAAGAGTTGTACGTCGTCCGTGAGGCGTTGGAGTCCCTCGCGATCCGGCTGGCGATCCAGAATGCCAGTGCGCGCGATTGGGACCGCGTGCAGGGGATCGTCGACGAGATGGCCGTCGCCGCCGCGAAGGACGCCGGGGAGCGCTTCGCCGAGCTCGACATGGACTTCCACACGAGCTTCTACGTCAACTCGCAGAACCGCCGCCTCCTCGACGCGTGGCGGCCGTACCAGCGCATCTTCGCGATCCTCTTCGAACTCAGCGACACCTCCGACATCGCCTCGGCAACCGAGGATCATCAGGGCTTTCTCGATGTCATCCGTACCGGTGATGTGGATGCCGCGGTGCACCGGCTGCGCTTGCACCTGACGCTCGCCAAGGGGCACGTGCGCGACGTGCTGCGCGGCCTGGCGGAGCGCTCCGAGTCCTGAGCGACGGCCGCTCGTCGGCGTCACCGCGTCATCTCGCGGCGTCGCCTTGACACCGTTCGCCTGCACCTTTATGTTGACTGTTAACAGTAAACAAATCGTTCAACGGTGATCGGTTCCTCGAACCCTTGCCGTCCAGAAGGGCTTCGAGTGATGTCTCCCGCCACCTCCACCGTCGGGCACGGCCGTACCGTGATCGTCGGCCCGGTCCGCTACGCCGAACTGTGCGGAACCGGCCGCCGGATCCTGCTCGACCACGGCTTCACCCTCGTCGAGAACGAGTCGACGGTGCCCTGGACCCAGGCGGAGTTGCACGAGCTCCTGCAGGGTGCTGACGCCGCCGTCGCCGGCGTCGAGGTGTACGACGCCGAGGCCCTGCAGCACGCCGATCGGCTGCAGATCATCTCGCGGCTCGGCGTGGGGCTCGACAACATCGACCTCGATGCCACGCGCGAGCGCGAGATCCGGGTGGTCAACGTCCCCGGCGGTAACGCCGCGGCCGTGGCGGAGCTCGCCATCGGCTTCATGATCGCGGTGCTCCGGCGCATGCCCGAGATGGATGCCGCCACCAAGGCCGGGCGATGGGATCGCTTCGTCGGCCGCGAGCTCGCGGGCAAAGCCATCGGACTCATCGGCTTCGGCGCGATCGCGCAGCTCGTGGCACGGCGCCTCCAGGGATTCGACGTGGAGATCACCGCCTACGACCCCTTCGCCGACGAGTCTGCGGCGGCCCGACTGGGCGTACGGCTCGTCGCCACCCCGGCCGAAGCCGTCGCCGACGTCGACATCGTGAGCGTGCACGCGCCCCACGTCCCCGCGACCCACCACATCGTCGACGACGCCCTCATCGCGGCGATGCGCGAGGGGACGATCCTGGTCAACACCGCCCGCGGCGGTCTTGTCGACCAGGCAGCCCTCGACCGCGGCCTCGCCTCGGGCCGGATCGCCGGTGCGGGACTCGACGTGTTCGAGCTCGAGCCGACGTCGGCCGACAACCCCCTCTTCCACCACGACAACGTCGTCGTCGCGCCGCACGCCGCCGCCGACAGCCGCGAAGCGTACGAACGCATCGGGCTGGCCACGGCGCAGGCGATCGTCGACGTCTTCGCCGGCCGGGTGCCGGCCGCGCTCGTGGCCTGAGCCCCCACCCGCACCACCCCACCCGAAAGGAACACCGATGTTCACCTCACAGC
>NZ_CAKKMM010000137.1:0-9849 GCF_918698205.1 Microbacterium sp. Bi128
GAACGAGTAGTCCGCGTTCCCGAGCTCGCCGCCGCCGTAGACCGTCGCCTGGTCGGGGCTGTCGCCCGCACGCGCACCTCGGTAGCCTGACGCCACCACCGCTCGGGTCGAAGGAGACCGCCGTGACCCAACCTCTCCGCTATGGCATCAACGTCACCCTCGACGGGTGCGTTCACCACGAGGCGGGCCTCCCGCCGGATGCCGAGTCGATGGCGTTCTGGACCGACGAGCTGCGCCGCTCTGACACGCTGCTCTACGGGCGCGTGACGTTCGAGATGATGCGCGCCGCGTGGCGCCGGCCCGAGTCGGGGGAGTGGCCCGACTGGATGGGCGACGACGACGTGCCGTTCGCCGAGGTCATCGACCGGATGCCGAAGGTGGTGGCATCCGGGTCACTCGACGCCGTGGATTGGAATGCCGAACTCCTCGACGGCGAGCTCGTGGCCGCGGTGGAGGGACTCAGAGCGCAGTCGGGGCGGGGGATCTCGCTCGGCGGCGTGGTGCTTCCGGCTGCGCTCGCCGCGGCCGGTCTCATCGACGAGTACACGTTCGTGGTGCACCCTGTGATCGCGGGGCGCGGGCCGAGGTTGCTCGACGGGGTGGAGCTGAATCTCGAGCTCGTCGAGCGGCGGGAGTTCCGGTCGGGGGTCACGGTGCAGCGGTACCGGCCTGCCAAATAGGGACCGAGCGCTCCGCGTCAGCGTGCGAACTTCGCCACGACGGCCTCCAAAGCGGCGAGTCGGTGGTCGCGGTGGCCGGTGATCTCGACGACATTCGGCCGTCCTCCGGTGACGTCATCGTCGGCGGCGAGGCCGAGCAGGATGTCGTTCATCGCTTCGCGCAGCGGGAGGTCTTCTTCGGCGTGGACGAAGATCTCGTCGGCGGGAGTGAGTGGGAGCACGACGAGAACGTCGACGTGGGCCATGGCATCCCGAGTCTCTTCGATGAGCCGTTCGAGGAGGTCGCGAGGAACCTCGGCCCCGGTCAGCTCTTCCCACGCCAGGAGGTACGCGAGGAAGTCGATCGGGCCGCGCTCGGCGATGACGGGACTCGCGTTCTCGTCCGGGTGCAGCCGGGCCGCGGCGATCCTCAGCTGGGCCGTGAACAGGGCGGGGCTCGGGGCGTCCCACGCCTCGTCGAGGAGTTCGAACGGATCGGACAGCACGGTGAAACGAGGATGCCGGGCGGCGAAGTCTGCCACGAGCGTGCTCTTTCCGCTCGCGTGGGTCCCGCAGACGACGATACGCACGTCGCGACTCTACGGCGCGGGGTCGCTCACTCCGACGCCGGGGATCCGGCGAGCGATGCGGATCAGCTCAACCCCACGGCCCGCCGGGCGTCAGCCAGGCGATCGGCGAACGGTCGCAGCCGCGCCTTGCGCAGATTCTCCTTCGCGATCCACCGCGCATCGGCGTCGTCCGAGGCGGCGAGCTGCTGAAGCAGGTCGATGCAGGCATCCGGATGACCGACGGTGATGACGCTGATCCCGTAGCCGAGCGCCGCGCGGAGGACGCGCACGTCGTCCGCGCGGCGGAGCTCGGGGCGGGCGGCGAGCAGCGCGTCCGTCGCTTGCAGCACCACCTCGTACGCCTGAGCCGCGTGGGCGGCATCGCGCATGAGCCGCGGCTCGGCCACGGCGGCGACCGCCGCACGGATCAGCAGCGGGTCACCCGAGCGGAGCCAGTCGTCGACCGTCTGCATCCCTGCGCCCCAACCGACGGTGAGCACACGTTGCATGCCTGTCGCGGCGAGCTCGCGGACTCTCCACCGGTGGTCGGAAGCGGCGTGGGTGAGGAGGGCTCGTGCGTCGAGTGATCCCGCCGCGAGCGCTGCGCAGGCGGGCAGGTACTCGGAGACCTCTTCGGGGATGGCGGCGACGAAGCGTGCGGGGAGAGCGAGCCAGTCGTCGAGGAGCGCGAGCGCGCCCGGCCGGTTCTCGACCGCCGTTCTCGCGACCGTGTCGGCGAACTGAGCCGCGAGCTCCAGATTGGCCCGCGGGCCCGGGAGTCGGCTGCCTGCGACGAGAGCCAGCTCGAGCGGCGCGACGTTCCCGGCCAGGGCACCCGACCACAAGGCGGTCATGTCGAGCATCGGGCTACGCCCCCGCATACCACCCATCCGCCCCGAGATCCGACCCGGCTCGGGGGATGTACTGGTCGAAGTACACCCGCGACACGAGTTCGCGGCGGCTGGTGACGCCGGCCTTGTCGAAGATCGACTTGAGGTGGTCCTGCACCGTGTACGGCGAGACGTGCATCGACGCCGCGATCTCTTTCGTGTCGGCGCCGCGGAGCACCGCCCCGACGACCTCGCGCTCGCGGGTCGTGAGCGCGAAGGCCGCGGCCACGATGTCGATGACCTCTTGCGGGCGCGCTTCTTCGATCGTCACGACCACGTCTCCGGCCCGGTCGCCCAGACCGCCGAGCGGCGCGGCATGCAGCACCAGCCACACGCCGTCGGCCGTGCGCGTGCGCGTGCGTGGCATCCGGGGCAGGTCTCCCGCGGCGAAGCGGCGCGCGCCGCTCACGACCGCCTGGATGTAGGTGAGGGGGTCAGCCCCGGGGGCGGAGAGTTGCGCGAGTCGCTCCTGTGCGCCGGGGCTCGCCTGCACGACACGGTCCGACGCGTCGACGATGATGACGGCCGGGCCCGACGGGCGCACCGCCTCGCGGCGGGCCAGTTGTGAGAGCAGACCGGTACGGATGCCACGCGTCAGGGCCGGCGCGACACTCGACAGGAACTCCAGTTCTTGCGCGTCGAACACGGCGTCATCGCTGCCGCGCAGGATCGACATCGTCGCCCACACGCCGGCGCGGTCGGCGAACACCACCCGCGCTTCGTCGACGTATCCGAACCGGGGGAGCACCAGGTCGGCCATCCGCTCGATGCGCTCGATCTGACCGCCGGTGGACGCGTGGATGCCGACGGCGACGCGCCCCGCCGAGGCGATCGCGTCGTAGTGGGTGGGGTCGGGTTCGCCGCCGTACTCGATGCGCGCCCAGTCGACATCGGCCTCGTTCTTGCCATACAGATCGCCGAGCTTGTGGGTGCTGGAGATCATCGAGGTCGCGGGATCGGTGCTCGAGAAACAGCCCGCGATGAACGGCACGACGGCCAGGAGCGCGGTGGCGGATTCGGCCATGAATTCCGCGAGCGGAAGACCGGCGCGCGACAGCACATCGATGTCGCTGCGCGCGCGTCCGGCGGCCAAGGCGGTGACCATGCCACCAGTGTGCTCCTCCCGGGCGTGTCGCCACCATCCCAGGATTCTGGGGGGAGGAATTTCCCCCGTCCCCTGGGATGGATGCCGGGCGCGGGCACGAGCAGAGTCTTCTCGTCACAGACCCGAGAGAACGGTAACCACCCATGTCTTCCTCCACCGATATCACCCTCGACGAGCGCGCCGCGCAGCTGCGCGACGCGCTCGGCACCCGCGTCGTCCTCGCCGGCGACCCCGACTACGACGCGGTGCGCCTGCCGTGGAACGTCGCCATCGATCAGCGGCCGTTCGCCGTCGTCACGCCCGAGTCGGCCGAAGAGGTCGTCGCGGTCGTGCGTGCCGCGACCGCCGCCGGTCTGCGGGTCGCTCCGCAGTCCACCGGGCACGCCGCGCCCGGCCTCTCCGAGACGGACCTCTCCGACGTGGTGCTCGTCCGTCTCTCCGCGCTGCGCGGGGTCACCGTGCACCCCGAAGCCCGCAGCGCGATCGTGCTCGGCGGGTCGCACTGGAACGATGTCCTCGCCGCCGCCGCCCCGCACGGACTGACCGCTCTGCACGGGAGCGCCGGCGACGTGTCGGTCGCGGGATACTCGCTGAACGGCGGCGTCTCGTTCTACGCCCGAAAGCACGGGCTGGCCGTCAACACGGTGCGGTCGGTGCAGATCGTGACGGCGGACGGGTCGCTCGTGCGTGCGAGCGCCCGCCAGAACACCGACCTGTTCTGGGCCGTCCGCGGGGGTTCGGGCGCGTTCGGCATCGTCGTCTCGCTCGAGATCGACCTGCTCCCCTACGCCGACGTGTTCGCCGGGATGCTGCTGTGGGACGCCTCGTACACGGCGGCGGTCAGCCGGGCGTGGGCGCGGTGGACGGCATCCGCGCCCGAATCGGTCACCTCGACCCTGCGCGTGCTCCACCTGCCGCCGCTGCCCGAACTGCCGCCGTTCCTGTCGGGCCGGTCGGTCGTCGTGGTCGACGGCGCCGTGCTGGAGTCGGATGAGCGCGCGACGGAACTGCTCCACTCCCTGCGCGAGCTGGGGCCCGAGATCGACACGTTCTCGCGCATCCCCGCCGCCGCCCTCGTGCAGGTGCACATGGATCCCCCTCAGCCCACCCCGGCGGTGACCCGTCACCGTGTGCTCGACGCGCTTCCCGAGGAGGCCGTGGCCGCCTTCGTGGCGGCATCCGAGGACCCCGGGCTGTTCGTCGCCGAACTGCGGCACGTCGGGGGAGCCGCGGCGCGGCCCGCGCCGGACGGAGGGGCGGTGTCGGCGGTCGCCGGCGAATACATCGCGCACTCGATCGCCGTCGTACCCTTCCCCGAAGCCGCGCCCGGGGCGCTCGTCGCGGCGACGGCCTACGTCGACGCGTTGCAGCCGTGGGCCGGCGAGGCCCTCGCGCTCACGTTCCTCGACGGCGGCATGGACCGCGCGCCCGGGTTCGGAGCATCGCTCGACCGGCTGCGCGCTCTCAAGGAGCAGTGGGACCCGCGGAACGTGTTCGCGGCGGCGAACCCCGTGTAAGCGGTCACGGCGGGAGCCGGGGTGGGCGGCGGTGGTCGCTCATCCCGGCTCCCGTGCGTGTCCCTAGCGGGAGATGCCGTCGAACGCGAGGTCGAGCAGGCGGGTCGCGAACGCGTCGGGATCGGTGTGGTTCCGGGCCTCGAGCGAGATCGCGTTGACGAGCGACAAGAGGTCGTACGCGCCGACGTCGCGGCGGATCGCGCCGGCGCTCGCCGCGGCATCCCGCAGGGTGGTGGCCGCCCCCAGCAGCAGGATCTCGCACGTGTGCATGTCGGGGTCTGCGTCGATCCCGGCGGACAGGTCGAGGGTGTCGGCGAGGCCGCGCGTGCTCGCGCTGTAGGCCGCGAGCTCCGACAGCCAGGTGCGCAGGGCGCTTCCGGCGTCGCGCTTCTGCGCCAGGTCGGACGCGCGAGCGGCCAGCGCCGCAATACCGTCGGCGAAGACGGCCTGCAGCAGCAGATTCCGGGTGGGGAAGTGGCGGTGCAGGGTCGCCGACCCGACGCCCGCGCGCTTCGCGATGTCTTCGAGGGATGCCGTCGCCCCCCGTGATCCGACTTCTTCCACCGCCGCCTGGACGATCGCGTCGTAGTTGCGGCGGGCATCTGCGCGGAGGGGCCTGGCCATGGCATCCATTCTTTGACAAGTGGGGGGTGACCCCATATTGTGAAACGGAGCCACCCCCCACTTTACGTCCGCTTCCGGACGGATGCCAGCCAGGAGGAACCATGCAAGAGAGCCGACCGATGCGGATCGAGGTCTGGTCCGACGTGCAGTGCGTCTGGTGCTACGTCGGAGACGCCCGGTGGAAGAAGGCGCTGGCGGAGTTTCCCGGGCCGGTGGACGTGGTGCATCGATCCTTCGAACTGCAGCCCGGGTTCCCCGTCGAGTTCGACGCGCGCGAATATCTCGAGGCCAACCGCGGAATGGACGCCACCGAGCAGGAACGCGTGTTCGCCGCGATGAAGAAGACGGCCGCCGCGGAGGGCCTGCGGTACGAGCCCGAGAGCATCCGCCCGACGAACTCGCATCTGGCGCTGGAGCTGCTGCACTACGCCGAGACCGTGGGGGCGAGGGCGGCGCTCAGCGACCGCCTCTACGCCGCGTACTTCGCCGAGGGGCGGCACATCGGCACGATGGAGTCGCTGCTCGACCTCGCGGCCGACGTCGGGATCGACGTGGCATCCGCTCGCCGGGCGCTGGAGTCGCGCGAGTTCGCGGAGGCCGTCGACCGGGATGCCGCCACGGCGCATCAGCTGGGGGCGCGCGGCGTTCCGTTCGTCGTGATCGACGGCGCCTATGCGATCCCCGGCGCGGTCGAGGTGGACCAGCTGAAGAGCATCCTCGACCAGGTCGCGAACGCATGACCGCGTCGCCCCCGCTTCGCGATCTGAGCGGCGGTGCCGCCATCGTCTGTGTCGATGGCGCCTGCGCCGTTCCCGAAATCCCCGTCAACGACAATCGAAAGGACACCATGAGCACCACCATCAGTGCCGACCTGCGATTCGAGGTCCTCGACCTCGTCTACCGGTACGCGACCGGAATCGACACGCGGGATTGGGATCTCTTCCGCACCGTCTTCACCGACGACGCCGAGGTCGATTTCGGCTTCGCGCGCTGGGAGAGCGGCGACGCTTTCGCCGCCTTCATGCAGGAGACGCACGACCCGGCCGGCCGGACCCTCCACCGCATGACCAACACCGTCATCACCGGGGTCGACCCCCTGACCGCCCGCACCTACGGCGACGCGCTCGTGCTCGAGGGCGACAACCTCGCTGGCACGATCGCGAACGCCTGGTACGACGACGAGATGGTGCGGACCGACTCGGGCCTGCGCATCCGTCGCCGCATCGTCCGCATGGGGTCGATGGTGAACGTCGGCCCCAACCTCGCCGCGGCGTTCTGAGCGACCGCCCCGCTCGCCGCCGAGGACGGCTGCGAGCGGGGCGGGCTCTCAGCCCTCGAGGAACGGGTAGTCGGTGTATCCGCGCTCGTTGCCGCCGTAGACCGAGGGCTGGTGCACCTCGTTCTCGTCGGCGCCCTTTTCCCA
Source organism: Microbacterium sp. Bi128 (assembly GCF_918698205.1). Taxonomy (NCBI): domain Bacteria; kingdom Bacillati; phylum Actinomycetota; class Actinomycetes; order Micrococcales; family Microbacteriaceae; genus Microbacterium; species Microbacterium sp. Bi128. The sequence goes on from NZ_CAKKMM010000137.1 coordinate 6,788, forward strand.
GCGCACGACGAGGTCGGGGTTCGCGATCGCGGGGCGGCCGACGGCGATGAGGTCGGCGATGCCGTCGTCGATGGCCTGGACGGCCTCGTCGCGCGTCGTGACGATCGAGAAGCCGGAGTTCACGATGAACGTGCCGCCGAAGGCACGACGCAGGTCTTGGATCAGGTCGCCCGCGGGGTCATTGTGCAGCACGCTGAGGTACGCCAGGCCCAGGGGCGCGAGGCCCGCGATGAGCGCTTCGTAGGTGGCGCGGGTCTCGGCGTCGTCCTTCTCCCACACGTCCTGGATGTTGTGGGCGGGCGAGATCCGGATGCCGACGCGACCGGCGCCGATCTCGGCGGCCACGGCCCGCGCGACCTCGATGACGAACCGGGCCCTGGCCTCGGGCGAGCCGCCGTAGGCGTCGGTGCGCTGGTTCGACGCGGGGGAGAGGAACTCGTGCAGCAGGTAGCCGTTGGCCGAGTGCAGCTCGACCCCGTCGATGCCGGCATCCACCGCTCGACGGGCCGCGGCGACGAACTCGTCGCGCACGATGGCGAGCTCTTCCGTGGCGAGCCCGTGCGGCACGGGGAAGTCGACCTTCGTGCCGTCGGCGAGGCGGGTCGAGCCCTCGATCGCGATCGCCGAGGGGGCGACGATGCGGTCGGTGCCGGTGATGAGCGGGTGCGAGACGCGTCCGCCGTTCATGAGCTGCATGAACACCGTTCCGCCCTCGGCGTGCACGGCATCCGCCACCTTCGCCCAGCCGGCCGCCTGCTCGTCGGTGACGATGCCCGGCTGACCGGGGTACGCCCGCGACTCGGCGCTCGGGAACACGCCCTCGGTCACCAGCAGGCCGATGCCCGCGCGCTGCGCGTAGTAGGTCGCGACGAGGTGCCCGGGAACGCCGTCGGCGCTCGCGCGCAGGCGGGTCATCGGGGCGAGCGAGACGCGGTTGCGGACGTCGACGGCGCCGACGGTGGTGGGGCTGAACAGGCTCACGGGGGCCCTTTCGAGGGGAAGCGGGGGACCCCCTCCCCAACTCGAGGTGCGCGGCGGGTATTCCAGCGCGGCGCGTCGGTATCGTCGGTTCCGGGCGGATACCTCGTCCGCGAACGCCTGCCGTCGCCCCGGCGAAAGGGTTCTGGGAGGAAACCGCGTGAACCGCACCGACCGCCTGTACGCGCTCGTGGAGGAGCTGCGCGCGGTGGCTCCGCGCCCGCGGAGTGCTCGGTGGCTCGCCGAGCGGTTCGAGGTGTCGATCCGGACCGTCGAACGCGACATCAGCGCGCTGCAGCAGACGGGGGTGCCGATCTGGGCCGAGCCCGGACGCACGGGCGGCTACGTCATCGACGCGTCGGCGACGCTGGGGCCCGCCGGCTTCACGCTCGACGAAGCCCTGGCGGTGCTGATCGGCTTGGGGACTCTGCGGAACAGCCCGTTCCGGCACGCCGCGCGGACCGCCTCGAAGAAGATGCTCGCCGTCATGCCGAGCGAGGACGCCGCGCGAACGACGTCGCTCGCGTCGCGCGTGCACTTCCTCGAGAGCGAGGACGAGGCCGTCGTGCCCACCGCGTTCGCCGCGGCGCTGCGGGCGGACCGTGTGGTGCGGCTGCACTACCAGGACGGCACGGGCGTGGAGTCCGTGCGCGACGTCGAGCCCCTCGGATCCATCGGCAAAGAGGGCCAGTGGTACCTCATCGCCTGGTGCCGGTTGCGCGACGGCGTGCGGGCGTTCCGCGGTGACCGGATGCTCTCCGTCGAGGTCACCGACGAACGGCCGCCCCGCCGCGTCCTTCGGCCGGAAGATCTCGAGATCGCGTTCGGGCGGCTCCGCTCGGTCCTGGGCGACGACTGACCCCTTTTGAGAAACACCGACAGCACGGTGTCGCGGATGCCGACGAGGCTGATCGCATGACATTCGCATCCATCCGCATCCTCACCGACGACCTCGACGGGCTCGTCGCCTTCTACGAGCGCGTCCTCGGCCGGCCGGCGGAGCGCCCGGCGCCCGTGTTCGCGCAGTTCTCCGGCCCGGGCGGAACACTGGCTCTCGCGAGCACCGCCACGGTCGCGATGGTCGGCGACGCGGTCGCCCCCGCGGCGAATCGGTCGGTCATCGTGGAGTTCGAGGTTGACGACGTCGACGCGGCGTTCTCTGCGTTGGGCGTGGATGCCACCGACGTCGTCCTCGCGCCCACGACGATGCCGTGGGGCAACCGCTCTGCGCTCGTGCGCGACCCCGACGGCAACGTCGTGAATCTGTTCCGGCGGCCCGTCGGTTGACCGAGGGTTCGGGGGCGCCGCCGGCCGTACGATGGTGCCTCCCGGTGTCCGGGGACGCCGTCGGCGCTCGCGCGCAGGCGGGCCCACCTCCCCACCGGATGCGCGTGGCGGCTATTTCCCGCCGCGGATTTCGTGATGCGTCCCGGCGCGGGTAGCCCCGAGATCGCTCTCCGTCCTCGCCCGCGGGTCGAGATCGCGGCCGCGCCCTGTGGGAGACTGCCCGGGTGAAGTCATCGCGTGTGCTCCCGATTCTGCTCGCGGTGCTGCTGGCGGGAGGGCTCTCGTCGTGCACGATCGACCCGCCCACCGCGGCGCCCGCCGAGTCGTCCTCCCCGTCGTCGACGTCGCCCGCCCCGCGGCCGACGGAGGCGACACCGCGGCCGACGACGACTCCGACGCCGCGGCCCTCGGCATCCACCGTTCCGCCCTCGTCGCCCCCGCAGGCGGATGCGGGGACACCCGACCGCGGGGGATCCGGTCACCACCCTCGGGGCGGGAACGCTCCCGATTCGCAGCCCGCCTCGCGCCCCGCGCCGCCTCCCGCACCCGCACCTGCACCCGCGCCGAACCCCGGACCCACGGCGGGCCCGTCGCCGGCGCCCGCACCCACTGTGCCGCCCGCTTGCCCGACGAGCAGCACGGATCCCGGCATCCCCGCCGCCGACTTCGGATCGATCGCGGCGTACTCGACGACGCCGCTGGCCCAGGGGAAGGACTGCACGGGATTCCGTTCGTTCCTCTCGACCGGGCTGCCGCAGTACGACTCGCAATCGTTCGAGTTCTTCGGACACTTGGTC
>NZ_CAKKMM010000138.1:0-9713 GCF_918698205.1 Microbacterium sp. Bi128
CCACGAAGGCGTCCAGGACGGCCGCAGACTCCTCGATCGATCGGCTCACGACCTCGGACGCGTTCAGGAGCGCCATCTTCTCGCCCATGCCCGCCATGAGGGTGTTGGGGTCGGTGGCCTCGGCCTCGGACATCGCCTCGGCCATGCGGTCGAGGTTGGCGATGATGCCGTTGATGCCGTTCGTAACGAACCGGGTGCCGTCGAGCTCGCGGACCGCCTCGGCGAGGCGCCGGCTCCAGACGGCCCCGTGGGGCGTGGCGAGTTCGAGGATCTCGTTGCCGATCGAGTAGAGCACGACGCTGGGGTGATTGGCATCCTTCGCCACCATCGCCTCGACGTCGCGGCGCCAATCGTCCGCGAAGCGCACCGAGTGATCGAAGGCGCTCTTGGCCCGGGTCCAGACGTCGCCCAGTTCGTCCATGACGACCATGCCGTGGCGGTCGCACGCGTCGAGCATCGCCCGGCTGGCCGGGTTGTGCGAGCTGCGAATCGCAGTGAACCCCGCCTCTTTGAGTAGCCGGATGCGACGATCCTCGGCGGCGGGGATCGCGACGGCACCGAGCGGACCGTTGTCGTTGTGCACGCAGGCGCCCCGGAGCGTGACGCTCTCGCCGTTGATGCGGAGGCCGTGCACGGTGTCGAGCTGGAGCGACCGGATGCCGAACGGCACGGCGTCCTCGTCGAGCGCGACACCGTTCGCCTCGTCGACGAGCGACGTGCGCAGCCGGTACAGCTGCGGGTCGTCGATGCCCCAGAGGCGCGCCCCGGCGACGACGAGGCGCTGACGGGCGACCGCGCTGTCACCCGGAAGGACGGATACCGGGGACTCACCCCGCGCGACGACCGCACCGTCGGGATCGGTGATTTCCCACCGCGCGCGAACGGTGCGCGTGTGGCGGGTGCCGTTCTCGACACGGGTCGCAACTTCGACGATCGCGCGCTCGTGGTCGATGTCGGGGGTCGTGACGCGGCTGCCGTCGAGCGCGATGTGGACGGGGTCGGCGACCACGAGGTGGACGGGGCGATGGATGCCGGCCCCGGTGTACCAGCGGGAATCGCGGTGCACCCGCGCCTCGACGGTGATCCGGTTCGCCTCGCCGAAACGGAGGAATCCGTCGAGGACCACCGTGAACGCGGCGTAGCCGCTCGCCTCGTGGGCGGCGTGGGAGCCGTTCACGAACACCACGGCATCGCGGTAGACGCCCTCGAACTCCACCCGCACGGTCTTCTCGCGCCACCCCTCGGGGACGTCGAGAACATGCACGTATTCGAACACGCCGCCCGGGTAGTAGCCGGAAGTCACGCCCTGCGGGCTCGCGGGGTCGCGGGGCAGATCGCGGAGGGCGTCATGCGGGAGCACGACCGGAACCGCGGCCGTGGCGGCGTCGCGCTGCTCGAACGCGCCGAGCTTGGGCCCCACGGTCCAACCGTGGAGCAGGGGCGTGCGGATCACGACGCGTCTTCCGCGACGGCGTCGAGGAGGTCCTCGAGGGCCGTGAGGTCGAACCCTCGCACCATCGCGCGGAAATACTCCGCCAGCGCCTCGGCCATGTCGGTCGACGTCGGGTCGAGCAGCCACTGCACTTGGAGTCCGTCCATGAGCGCGATGGTCGAGACCGCCGCACGGCCGGGATTCACTCCCGAGGCGAGTCGACCGGCCGCCGCGATGCGTTCGAACGCGCGACCCACGCTCGTGCGCACCTCTTCGTAGCGGCGACGGAAGTAGTCGTGCGCCGGGTGATCGGGGGCGGTCGCCTCGGCGGAGACGGCGCAGTACAGTTCGACCACGCCGGGCACCGACGCGTTGTGGCGGGCGAGGGCGACGAGGTTGCGCAGCGTCTCGACCCCGTCGTCGTCGTCGAAGTCCACGATCGCCCGCGCGAGCTCGTCGCGATGATCGAGCACCGCCTGCAACAGCGCGCTCTTGCGCGGGAAGTGGTGCAGCAGACCGGCCTCGCTCATCCCGACGCGCTGTGCGATCTCGCGCAGCGAACCGGAACGGTAGCCCGCCTCCGCGAAGACCTCGAGGGCCGCGTCCAGGATCGCCTGCCTCGTCCCCTCGGACTTCGCATACTCGCCCCGCTGTCGCCGGGGGGTCCGCGGCCTGTCGGTCATCGCTTCACCGTACCGCCACGACGACGCGATCTCGTCGGCGTGGGAGCCCTCTCACGATCCGTTTTACAACGAATTCCTAGTGATCGCTAGTTTTTTGGCTCAAAAATCTAGCGATCACTAGGAATTGGTGTTAGCTTCTCGCCGCAGGGTCGCTCACCCGAGCCCCGCACCACAGAGAAGAGGACAAGGATGTTCCGATGGAAGGCCACAGCAGCCCTCGCCGTCGCAGCGGCGTTGACACTGACCGGTTGCGCCGCGAATGACACCGGTGGCGGGGAGGCCGGCGCTCAGCTGACTCTCGGCGCGATCATCGCTCCCACCAGTTACGACATCGGCGCCGGCGCCGAATACGGCAACCGCAGCCCCTTCTTCCAGGCCGTCTTCGACACGCTCCTGCAGAAGAACTCCCAGGGCGAGATCGAGCCGTGGCTCGCGACCGCGTGGGAATACAACGCGGACAACACCGTCCTGACGCTCACGCTGCGCGACGACGTCTCGTTCACCGACGGCACGAAGCTCGACGCCGCTGCGGTCGTGGCCAGCCTCGAGCGCTTCCGCGACGGAACGTCGCCGCAAGCGGCGACGTTGACGGGCAAGGAGTTCGCCGCACCCGACGCCACCACCGTGACCATCACCCAGGCCGCACCCGACCCGTCCCTGGTCAACCTGCTCTCGGTCGCGCCCGGCCTCGTGGAGGCCCCGTCCTCGTTCGACAACCCCGACGTGTCGACCAACCCGGTCGGCTCCGGGCCCTACATCCTCGACACTGCGTCGACGGTGACGGGCACCACGTACGTCTACACGGCCAACCCCCAGTACTGGAACAAGGACGCCGTGAAGTACGACAAGCTCACGATCAACGTCTTCGACGACACCACGGCGACCCTCAACGCCATCAAGGCCGGCGAGCTGAACGGCGCCAAGATCGCCGACAACAACACCATCTCCGAGGTCGAAGGAGCCGGCTGGACGATCGAGTCGAACGAGCTCGACTTCCAGGGCCTCCTGCTGCTCGACCGCGCCGGCACCATGGCGCCCGAGCTGGCCGACGTGCGCGTCCGTCAGGCGATCAACATGGCGTTCGACCGCGAGGCACTGCTGCAGTCGCTGCAGACCGGCTACGGAACCGTCACCGAGCAGGTCTTCCCGCGCACCTCGGTCGCGTACGACGAGAAGCTCGACTCCACCTACGGCTACGACCCCGCGGCAGCCAAGAAGCTCCTCGCCGAGGCCGGGTACCCCAGTGGTTTCACGCTCAACATGATGTCGACGCCCGCCTTCCAGCAGACGTTCGACCTCGTCCCCCAGCAGCTCGCCGACATCGGCATCACGGTCAACTACACCGACCCCGGCACGGGCAACTTCATCTCGGACATGCTCGCTCCGAAGTACCCCGCCACCTGGATGGCCCTCGAGCAGAACCCCGACTGGCAGCTCATCAACTTCATGATCGCTCCGACCGCGACCTTCAACCCCTTCAAGTACGAGGACCCGAAGGTCGACGCGCTCATCTCGACGATCCAGACCGGCAGCCAGAGCGAGTCCGACGCCGCCGTGAAGGAACTGAACAAGTACATCGTCGACCAGGCCTGGTTCGCCCCGTTCTTCCGCGCGCAGGGCACCTTCGCCACCGACCCGAACACGAACCTCGAGTTCTGGCCGACCAACGCCTACCCGTCGATCTTCGGCTTCTCGCCGAAGAACTGACCCGTCGACCGGCCCGCCCGCACGTCGGGTGGGCCGGTCCGCCCCGAGGGACTACACATGTTCGCATTCATCGTGCGCCGGCTGCTGTCCGGCGTCGTCCTCGTCGCGGTCATCTCGCTGCTGGCCTTCACCCTGCTGTACGCCGCCGGCGGCGACATCGCCCGGCGCATCCTGGGCGAGACGGCGACCCCCGAGACGGTCGCGAAGAAGACCGAGGAGCTGGGCCTGGACCGGCCCCTCCTCACCCAGTACACCGATTGGCTCAGCTCGGCCGTCACGGGGAACCTCGGCCGCAGCTGGTTCAACGGAGAGCTCGTCTCGGTCAGCGTCTCCGGGCGGCTGGGCGTGACGCTGTCCATCGTCATCGGCGCCACGCTCGTCTCGGCGATCCTCTCCATCCTCTTGGGCGTCCTCGCCGCTCGCCGCGGAGGAGCAGTGGATGCCGCTGTGCAGTTCCTCTCTCTCGTCGGCTTCGCCGTCCCGGGATTCCTCATCGCCCTCTTCCTCGTCCTCGTCTTCGCCGTGAACCTCGGCTGGTTCAAGGCCACCGGATTCACGCCGCTGACGACCTCGTTCAGCGGATGGCTGGCCTCGGTCGTCCTCCCGATCACGGCCCTCTCCATCGGAGCGATCGCGACCGTCGCACAACAGGTGCGCGGTTCGGTCCTGGATGCCACCTCCCGCGACTACGTCCGCACGCTCCGCTCGCGCGGCCTCAGTGAGACCTCCGTCATCTACAAGCACGTGCTGCGCAACGCCGGGGGTCCGGCGCTCGCGGTCCTGGCCGTGCAGTTCGTCGGCCTCCTCGGCGGCGCCGTCATCGTCGAGCAGATCTTCGCCATCCCCGGGATGGGACAGCTCAGCGTGCGCGCGACGAGCCTCGGTGACATCCCCGTCGTCATGGGCCTGGTGATCGCGTTCGCGATCATCGTCGTCGTCGTCAACCTCCTCATCGACCTGGCCCAGGCCGCTCTCAACCCGAAGGTGCGACTGTCATGACCGCCATCGACGTCCCTCCCGCCGTCCCCGTCGCCCCCGTGCGCGTGGCGCTGTTCCGGCGCCTGCTGCGTCGACCCGTCGGCATGGTCTCGCTCGGATTCCTCGCGATCATCGCCCTCCTGGCCTTCATCGGCCCGCTGATCGCGCCGCAGGATCCCAACTTCGCCGACATCCGCGCCATCCTCGCGGGACCGAGCCCCGCGCACCTGCTCGGGACCGACGGCAGCGGCCGCGACGTCCTGTCGCGACTGCTCGCCGCCACCCAGACGAGCATCGCCGCCGCCCTCATTGCGGTCGTCGTCGCCGTCGTCCTCGGCGTGGTGAGCGGCCTGATCGCCGGCTACTACCAGGGGTGGTTCAATACCGCTGCCACGTGGGTCACCGAGCTGAACATGGCCCTCCCCGGCATCGTCGTGCTGCTGGCCGCCCGCGCGGTCGTCGGCCCCTCGGTGTGGGTGTCGATGGTGATCTTCGGCATCCTGCTCTCGCCCGGGTTCTTCCGTCTGGTGTACGCCTCGGTCACGGCCGTGCGCGGCGAGCTCTATGTCGACGCCGCCCGGGTCTCGGGGCTCAGCGACGCCCGCATCATCGGCCGCCACGTGCTCTCGGTCGTGCGGGCGCCCATCATCATCCAGGCCGCGATCGTGTCGGGCATCGCCATCGCGATCCAGTCGGGGTTGGAGTTCCTCGGGCTCGGCGACGTCAACGTCCCCACGTGGGGTTCGATGCTCACCGACGGCTTCAAGAACATCTACAAGAACCCGGTGCTGCTGATCTGGCCGTCGCTGGCGATCGCCCTGACCTGCATCGCCCTGACGCTCCTCGCCAACGTCCTCCGCGACGAGCTCGAGCGCACGGTGAGCGTGCGCCGTCGTCGGCGCCGCGCGGTCTCCAGCAAGACCGGCTCGATCGCCGCGGTCACGACCTCGGTCTCGCTCGGTGGCGGTGACATCATCGACCCGGACGAGCTCCCCGAGGTGGACTCCGACGTGTTCGTCCACGCGGACGACGCCCGCAGCACCTCGGCGGACACTCTGTTGCGCGTGCGCGATCTGCACGTGGGGTACGACCAGCCGGACGGCTCGCACATCGAGGTCGTGCACGGCGTGTCCCTCGACATCCGCAAGGGCGAGGTCCACGGCCTCATCGGCGAATCCGGCTCGGGCAAGTCGCAGACGGCCTTCGGGGTCCTGGGCCTGCTCCCCCGCGGCGGTTCGGTCACGGGCGGATCGATCCTCTTCGACGGGACCGAACTCGCCGACGCCGACGAGAAGGTCTACGGCGGGGTGCGCGGCAAGCGCATCGCCTACATCCCGCAGGAGCCGATGAGCAACCTCGACCCCGCCTTCACGATCGGGAGCCAGCTCGTCGAGCCGCTGCGCAAGAACCTCGGGCTGTCGAAGAAGGCCGCGCGCGAGCGCGCGCTCGAGCTGCTCGCCCGTGTCGGCATCCCCGACCCGCCGCGCACCTTCGACGCGTACCCGTTCGAGGTCTCCGGCGGCATGGCGCAGCGCGTCCTGATCGCCGGCGCCGTCTCCACCGACCCCGAGCTGATCATCGCCGATGAGCCGACGACCGCGCTGGACGTCACGGTGCAGGCAGAGGTGCTCGACCTGCTGCGCGACCTGCAGCAGGAGCGCCACATGGCGATGCTGCTCGTGACCCACAACTTCGGCGTCGTCGCCGACCTGTGCGACCGCGTGACGGTCATGCAGAACGGCGTGTTCGTCGAACAGGGCCCCGTGCGGGCGATCTTCAACGACGCGCAGCACCCGTACACGCGGGCGCTGCTGGACGCGATCCTCGACGAGGGTCCGGCACGGCCGCCGCTGGGCGCCGAGGAAGGGGTGCGGGCATGACCGCTCCGCTGCTCACCGTCGACGACCTCGTCGTCGAGTACCCGGGCAAGGGCTTCCGCGCCCAGCCGTTCCGCGCCCTGAAGGGCGTCTCGCTGGACATCCTCCCCGGCGAGACGGTGGGCTTGGTCGGCGAGTCCGGGTCGGGCAAGACGACGCTCGGACGCGCCGTCCTGGGCCTCGCCCCCGTCACCGGCGGCACCGTGACGTACGACGGTCGCGACATCTCGCACCTGGGCCGCTCCGAGCGTCGCGCGCTGAGCTCGGAGATCCAGGTCGTCTTCCAGGACCCGTACTCCTCGCTCAACCCGTCGATGACGATCGAGCAGATCCTCGCCGAGCCGTTGACCGCCTCGGGCGTCGCCGGGCCCGAGGCGCGCTCGCGCGTGCGCGACCTGCTCGACCAGGTGGGCCTGCCCTCCGATGCGCGCAGCCGCCTTCCCCGGGAGTTCTCGGGCGGGCAGCGTCAGCGCGTCGCGATCGCCCGCGCCCTGGCGCTCCGCCCGAAGCTCATCGTCTGCGACGAGCCCGTCTCGGCGCTCGACCTGTCGACGCAGGCGCGCGTGCTCGACCTGTTCATCGACATCCAGAACCGCACCGGGGTGGCGTACCTGTTCATCACGCACGACCTCGCCGTCGTCCGTCACATCAGCCACCGCGTGGCCGTGATGTACAAGGGCGAGATCGTCGAGACCGGACCGGCCGACCGCGTGACCTCTGCACCGGAGCACCCCTACACGCAGCGTCTGTTCATGGCCGCGCCCGTCCCCGACCCCGACCGTCAGGAGGAGCGCCGCATGGCCCGTCGCGCGCTCCTGGCCTCCTCGGCATCCTGACCCGTCCTCCCTTCGCACCCGGAAAGAACACCGTGACTCTTCCCTCCACCTCCCTGTCCGCCCCCGCGACGGAGCACCTGGTCCCGCTCCTGGAGCAGCTCACTCTCGAGCAGAAGGTCGCCCTCGTCCAGGGCGCCGACTTCTGGACGACCGTGCCACTCCCCGAGATCGGGCTGCGGGCCATGACCCTGTCGGACGGGCCCGCCGGGGTCCGCGGCCCCCGGTGGGACGAGCGCGAGCCCTCGCTGAACATGCCGTCGGGGTCTGCGCTCGCGGCCTCGTGGGACGTCGAACTGGCCTACCGGTACGGCGCGGCCGCGGCCGCCGAAGCGCGGCGGAAGGGGGTCGACGTGGTGCTCGGCCCCACGATCAACCTGCACCGCTCCCCGCTCGGCGGACGCCATTTCGAGTGCTTCAGCGAGGACCCGGAGCTCTCGGCCGAGCTCGCGGCCGCCTACGTCCGCGGCCTCCAGGACAACGGCGTCGCGGCGACGCCGAAGCACTACGTCGCCAACGACTCCGAGACCGACCGCTTCACCGTCGACGTCGACGTGGACGAGCGCGCGCTGCGCGAGCTGTACCTGGCGCCGTTCGAGCGCGCGGTCGAGGCCGGCGCGTGGTCGATCATGAGCTCGTACAACGCGGTCGACGGCGTGACGATGACCGAGAACGAGCTGCTCGAGACCCCGCTGAACTCGGAGTGGGGCTTCGACGGCGTCGTCATGAGCGACTGGACGGCCGTGCGTTCGCTCGCGGCGGCCACGGCGTCGCAAGACCTCGCGATGCCCGGGCCCGCGCCCGCGTGGGCCGATCTCGCCGAGGCCGTCCGCGACGGCCGCGTGCCCGAGGCGGACCTGGATCGTAAGGTCCTGCGCATGCTGCTCCTGGCCGAGCGCGTCGGCGCCCTCGGCGATGCGGCCGCTATTGAGCCGGCCCCCCTGGATGCCACGACCTTCGCCCGCGAGTCGGCGGTCGCCGGCACGGTCCTGTTGGCCAACGACGGCATCCTTCCCCTGGAGCCGGGTGCGGTCGCCTCCGTCGCCGTGATCGGGCAGAACGCTCGCGACGCGCGCACCCAGGGCGGGGGCAGCGCCACCGTCGTGCCCGAGCGGATCGTGTCGCCCCTCGAGGGTCTGCGGCACGCGTTCGGCGCCGAGCGCGTGTCGTACGAACTGGGCGCCGTGGTGCAGGAGGGAGTGGCCGAGATCCCGGTCTCGCAGCTGCGCAACCCCGCGACCGGGCAGCCCGGCGTGCGCGTGAGCTTCCTCGACGCGGACGGCCGCGAACTGTTCACCGAGGACCGACGGGCGACCGCCCTGGTGTGGTTCGGCGGCGACGCCCCCATCGCCGCCTCGCGCACCGTCGTGCTCGAGACGGTCTACACCCCCGAGTCCACGGGCGAGATCCAGCTCGGCTTCGCCGGCGCGAACCCCGGACGCCTCCTCGTCGACGGCGTCGTCGTGCTCGACGACGCCCCGGTGCTGGCGGGCACCGACCTGGGTGCGGCCTTCCTGAACCCGCCGTCCCTGACTGCCGCCGTGCGGGTGGAGGCCGGGCACGAGATCGTCGTCCGCGCCGAGTTCGACCGCTCCGACGACGGCGCGATCGCGGGAGCCATGTCCGTCACCCTCGGCATCGCCCCGGAGAAGACGGATGCCGACGCGCTCATCGCCCGCGCCGCCGCGTCCGCCGCGGACGCCGACGTCGCCGTCGTCGTGGTGGGCACCAACTCCCAGGTCGAGTCCGAGGGGTACGACCGCGTGTCCCTGGATCTGCCGGGACGTCAGGACGACCTCGTCCGCGCCGTCGCCGCCGCGAACCCGCGCACCGTCGTGATCGTCAACGCCGGATCGCCGGTCGTACTGCCGTGGGCCGCGGACGTCGCGGCGATCGTCCAGGGCTACTTCGGCGGCCAGGAGTTCGGCACGGCGCTCGCGGACGTCGTCACCGGCGCCGCCGAGCCCGGAGGCCGCCTCCCCACCACGTGGCCCGCGGCACTCGAGGATGTGCCCGTCCTCGACGTCGCTCCGCAGGACGGCGTTCTCCGCTACAGCGAGGGCATCCACATCGGCTACCGCGCGTGGCTGCGCGGCGACGCCCGGCCCGCGTTCCCCTTCGGCCACGGTCTGGGCTACACGAGCTGGTCGTGGGACGCTGCCGCGCGCGACGACGAGGAGCTCGTCGTGACCCTCACCAACAC
>NZ_CAKKMM010000139.1:0-9666 GCF_918698205.1 Microbacterium sp. Bi128
CCGGTTCCGCGGCCGCAGTTACCCGGCTCCGGGAGCTCGGGCTCCGGCCGATCCTGCTGACCGGCGACAACGCCACTGTGGCTGCCCAGGTGGCGGCCGCCGTCGGGATCAGCCCGCGCGACGTCTTTGCCGGTGTGCTCCCGGCGGGCAAGGTTGAGGCCGTGCGGACGCTGCAAGCGGCCGGCGCCACTGTGACCATGGCCGGGGACGGCGTTAACGACGCCGCGGCGCTGGCGCAGGCGGACCTGGGCATCGCCATGGGCTCCGGCACCGACGTCGCCATCGAGGCAGCCGATCTGACGGTGATGGGCAACGACCTCGGACAGGTGGCGCAGGCGATCGAGCTTTCCCGCCGGACGCTCGGCACCATCAAGACGAACCTCTTCTGGGCCTTCTTCTACAACGCCGTGGGCATCCCGGTGGCGGCCCTGGGCCTGCTCAACCCGATGATCGCCGGCGCCGCCATGGCCGCCAGCTCGGTGCTGGTGGTGGCCAACTCGCTGCGGCTGCGCAGCTTCGGAAAGTAGTCAGGCCTTAGGCCGGACGCCCCGCCTCAGGCCGCGCCATAGCGGATGGCAGCCCTGGCTTTGGCTTTGGCCGCTTCCTCCCCGCGGTCCTTTGCCGGGGCGTGGGTCACCAGGGAGTCGAGGAGGTGCTGCGTCGCATGGGCAATCTCATGCACAGCCCGGTTGAAGGCCTCCTCGTTGGCCTTGGACGGCTTGGTGCTGCCGCTGATCTTGCGCACGTATTGCAACGCGGCGGCCTCCACCTCTGCGGTGGTGGCGTGGGGTTCAAAATTGTGGAGGGTCCGGATATTTCGGCACATATCTCCATGCTAAGGGCCTTGTGGTGATTGAGGCAGGGTTAGGCGCGTTGTGGGCTGTCGACCGATTGAGATTCCTTCGGCCCGGGAACGAGATGCCCGGGCCGAACGGACAACCGACTACGGCACGGGCTCGCAGTCGTTCGCGTGGTCCAGCGCTGCCGCGCCGGTGCCGGACGGGGCCCGGAGCTCGTCCAGCCGGACCAGCACCACCCCGCCGACGATCAGCAGCCCGCCCAGGAGCTGGATGGGTCCGGGCAGTTCGCCGAGCAGCAGCCACGCCCAGATGACGGCGAACAGCACCTCGGTGAGCGAGACAAAGGACGCGACTTTCGAGCCGAGTGCCCGGGCGGCGACAATTCCGGACACGTACGCCACCACCGTGGCCAGAACCACGAGGCCGCCCAGCGCCACCCACCACGGGGTGATCCAGGCCCCCAGGCGGGTGTCGGCCGTGCTGAAGGCCATCGGCAGCAGCCCGGTTGCCGCGGCAAGCCACATGACGATGGCGCCCACCATGAGCCCGCCGGAAGCCAGCAGGATGGGCGGCAGGGTGTCGTTTTCCTTGGCCGTGATGAAGAAATAGATGGCCAGGCACACCGCGGCCGCGATCCCCCACAGCACCCCGATGAGGTCGACTTTGACGGCCCCGGTGAGGTCCAGGACCAGGATCAGCCCGCCGAGGGACAGGAGAGTGCCGGCAATGGTCAGTGGCCGCGGCCGTTTCCGGCTGGCGGCCCACAGCCAGAGGACGATCAGCACCGGCGCCAGGTACTCCAGCAGCAGGGCGACGCCGACCGAGAGCCGGGATACGGCGTTGAAATAGAACAGCTGGCAGGCGGCGACGCCGATGAATCCGAACAGCAGCACGGTCAGCCAGTTGTCCCGGAGCTGGTGCCAACGCCCGCGCAAGGAGGGAATGGCGAAGACGGCCAGAATCAGGGCCGCACCGGTAAGCCGGGCCGTGACGGCCGCCCCGGGAGTCCAGCCCGTTTCCAGGAGCGCCTTGGCGAATGATCCGGAGAGCCCGAATACCGCGGACGAAAACAGGGCGACGCCCAGGCCCGATGCCATGAACCCGGATGGTGCGGCGGCCGGCGTGGTGCTCTGCCTGGCGGCCTGCTTGCCTCCCCGTTTGCCTTCGAGTTTGCTTCCCTGCGGGGTGCCGCCCGGTTCGGAGGCAGACCGCTGGGCGGCTAGGTCTCGGACCGGCGTGGCGACGGGGCGCTGGGGGGCAGACACGGGCATTCTCCTGTCAGGAGTAAAGTAGGGTTATGCTCATGACATTACGCCCCGGCAAGGTAAGGAGTCAAGATGGTTTTTGCCCCTGACACGGAAGTTGCCCTGCGTTCTGTGGTCAACCTCATCAACACCGCGGCCAACGGTGAGGAACATTTGGCCACGGTCAGGGATCTGGATGCCTTCCTGGAGGCCGAGGGCTTCACCGGTTCCCGCACCCGGGACGGGGCCGAGCTGGCCAGCGTGCGGCGGCTCCGCGGCGAGCTCGCCGAGCTCTGGCAGGCCGAGGAGTCGGCAGCCGCGGGAACCGTGAACCGGCTGCTCCGGGAGGCCCGGGCGCTGCCCCAGCTGGTCAAGCACGAACCCTGGGACTGGCACCTGCACGCCACCACCCCGGAGGCGCCGCTGGCCGACCGAATGAGTACGGAGGCGGCCATGGCGATCGTGGACGTGATCCGCAGCAAGGAAATGGACCGCCTGCTGGTGTGCGCCGCGGACGACTGCGACGCCGTCGTGCTGGACCTGAGCCGCAACCGTTCGAAGCGCTACTGCGACACGGGAAACTGCGCCAACCGCGCGCATGTGGCCGCGTACCGGGCCCGGAAAGCCGCGTCCTGACGCCGAGGGTGCCGGCGGGAGGGGCCCGCGGTGTCGGGCCCCGCTGTCAGGCCGGCCTGTCGGGCCTCACCGTGGGGCCACGCTGCTAGGCCTCGTTGCTAGGCCTGCGGGCCGCTGTCACGGGAATCGCCGGGGCCGGCCTCGGGCCGGGGCTGCGCTGACGGGCCGCCATGGCCGGAGGGCGTGCGCTTGGAACTGAGGTTGACGCCGGAACCCTTCCCCAGGTCAGCGGGATTCTCCTTGTGGCTCATGGCCAGCATGGCGGCCACCACCAGGGTCACAATAAAGGCGATGCCGGCACCGGTGAGCGCCAGATCGAACCGGGGCGAGCGGGCGCTGCCGCCCGAGGCGAAGATCAGGACGCCGAAGAAAACCACCACGGCCCAGAACGCGGAGAACATGAGCGGTCCCTTGACCGAGGTCCGCAGGCTGCGGGGCGCTCCGGGTTTCTGCTGTGCCAAGGTGTTTTCCTCCTGCAGCCCGCGCAAATAGCGTGGCTGTCTTGTTACCGCAATTGTTCTACGCCGGGTAGAACCTGTCGGTACTAGTTTACGGCCTCCGCGGAATCGCCCGGAGCATCATGGCGCAGGGTCAGTCCGGACAGCATCCACAGGACGCCGGAGATGATGGCCCCGCCGCCGGCAACGCCGAGGAGGGCGTGCGGGCCGAGGCCGATGAAGAACGGCAGCGCGATCGCAGTGCCCAGTCCGATCACGCCGGAGGCGATCCAGTCACGGGCCAACACGGACCGGCCGCGGCCACGAATGCCCGCGAACAGCTCCGCGGCGCCGGCCACGCCCAGGCCCAGGGCCGCGATGGTTCCGAAGACGAGCGGGGCGGGGAGCAGGGCCACGGCCGCGCCGGCTCCGGCCAGGGCTGCCCCGCCGGCGGAAAGGACTCTGCCAGCGCCTTCCCGCGGGGGGAATCCGGTCTTGGGTACGGTCCAGATCATCACCACACCGGTGGCCAGCAGGTAGAGGCCGCCGGCCCAGCCCATGCCCGATTCTGGCGGCGCCGCCCAGAACACGGTGACCGCGCCAAACACGAGCGCGACGGCCGCCCTGACAAGCACGGGCTTGAAGAGGTCGGCCGCGGCGCGGATGGCAGGGGTCGCGTCAGGCGCTGCGGGAAGAGTCACCCGTCCAGTTTAGTGTGAAGCCGCCGCTTCGCACGCCTGCCGGAAGTACCCGCCCAGTGCGGGCCCGGCGGCGGTTCGCGCCAGGTGCGCGCTCGGCACGCGCCCAGCCCGCACTCACCGCGCGCCGAGCACCATCCACCGGTCCGTCCTGGCCCGGAGGCCCAGCGTCAGCGCCCGCGCCGCCATGTAGCCGAGTGAGAACGCCGCCCACAGCCAGAGCAATCCCGCGCCGGCACCGGCGCCGGAATACAGCACGGCCAGCAGCAGCGGCAGGTAGGCAGCGAGGTTGACGACGCCGGCGATCGCCAGGTAGCGGGCGTCGCCCGCGCCGATGAGGACGCCGTCAAGGACGAAGACGTACCCGGCCAGCGGCTGCCCGGCGGCGAGCACCCAGAGGGCGAGGGTGAGTGCCGCCCGGACTTCGGCGTCGGGTGTGAAGAGGGCGCCCGCCCACGGTGCCGCGGCTGCCAGAAGGATTCCGGTCAGGACGCCGAAGCCCACCCCCCACCGGGTCATGGTGCGCGTCAGCGCGCGTGCCGCCACCGCCCGGGCCGCGCCGAGTTCCTTGCCGATCAAGGCCTGGGCCGCGATCGCGAGGGCGTCGAGGGCGAAAGCGAAGAACGTGAAGATGGTCATGGCCAGCTGATGCGCGGCGAGATTGACCGGCCCCTGGGCGGTGACCACCACCACCGTGGCGAGAATTGCGATCCGCAGGCTGAGCGTACGCAGCATCAGCCAGGAACCCACCCCGGTCAGGGCCCGGATGCCACGCCAGTCCGGCCGCAGGGACACCCCGTGGTTGCGGGCGTTGCGCCGGACGATCAGCACATAGACGGCCGCCATGGCCCACTGCGCGATGCTCGTGCCCACGGCCGAGCCGGTCACGGACCAGCCCAACCCGTAGACGAGGACCAGGTTCAGCGCGATGTTCAGCGTGAAACCCGCGGCGGCGACGATCAGCGGGGTCCGGGTGTCCTGGAGTCCGCGCAGCACCCCGGTGCCCGCGAAGATGAGCAGCATCGCCACGAGGCCGGGCATGGACCCGCGCAGGTAGTCCACGGCAAAGGCATGCACCTCGCCGTCGGCGCCCATCAGGTCCAGGAGCGGGCCCGCGGCCAGGAACCCGGCGACCGCAAGGGCGAGTCCGAGCAGCAGCGCCAACCAGATGCCGTCGCGCCCGGCGGCGAGGGCTTTGGCCAGCTGGCCGTTGCCGATGGCCCGCGCCACTGCCGGGGTGGTGGAGTAGGCGAGGAACACCATCAGTCCGACTGCCGTGTGCAGGACCGCCGATGCCAGCCCGACGCCGGCCAGTTCGGCCACGCCGAGATGGCCCACAATGGCCGAATCCGCGAGCAGGAACAGCGGCTCGGCGATCAGGGCGCCGAAGGCCGGCACTGCCAGGCGCAGGATTTCCCGGCGCTGCCCGGTAGTCGGCGGCGGGGCGGTGGACAGCGGCGGGGAAGGTTGCACGCGTTAACCCTAGCCGGGCCACCGAATCGACCCAGCGCGTCATTTAGTTGACATTTCAACTAAATATCCGGAAGACTGGATCTTGAACGCAACCGAAGCCGCGGCGGCTGAGAGCCGCGACGCCCCCTACTTACGAAACGGTATTTCCCATGAACCAGCCCGCCCTGACCACCTCCGCCCGAACCATCCTGCGCGTCATCGCCGGCTTCCTTTTCGCCGCCCACGGCTGGCAGAAGTTCAACGAATTCACGATCGCAGGCACCCAGGCCGCCTTCACCCAGATGGGTGTTCCGGCAGCCCAGGCCGTGGCTCCCGTCGTCGCGACCCTCGAGCTCGTCGGCGGTGTCGCGCTGATCCTGGGCGTGCTCACCCGCGTGTTTGCGGTCCTCCTCGCACTGGACATGCTCGGCGCCCTGTTCATGGTCCACGCCTCCGCCGGCGTCTTCGTCGCAACCGGCGGCTATGAACTCGTCCTGATCCTGGCGGCCGCCGCTGCAGCCGTGGCCCTCGTAGGTGCGGGCAAGTTCTCCGCCGACCGCGCCCTCTTCGGCCGCGCCGACTCGAAGCTCCGCGTCCTGGCCTAAGGCATCCACGGCATAGCTCACGGCCTGGAGCGCGCCGGCGGGCGGTCACCTTTTGGTGGCCGCCCGTCGTCGTGTGTCTCCGGGTTATGGCGTGGTTGTGGCCTGCAGGAGAGCGATTGTGTCGCCGGCCGGCCGCGCCTGCCGGGCCAATCCGTAAACTCACAATATGAGCGAGAACGCGCCCAATTCCGTGACCCTGCGCTTCCTGGCGGCCCCCACCGATGTCGGCCACAGCGGCTCGGTCGACGCCGGCACCGTGCTCGAGTGGGTGGACAAGGCGGCCTATGCCGCCGCCGTCGGCTGGGCAAAGTCCTACTGCGTGACGGCCTACGTGGGGAACATCCACTTCGCGGACCCGGTCAACAGTGGCGACATGGTGGAGGTCGAGGCCACGATCGTGTACACCGGGCGGTCCTCGATGCACATCCGGACCGTGGTGTCCTCGGGCGATCCGAAGGGCGGCCCCGCCACCATGCGGAGCCAGTGCATCGTGATCTTCGTGGCCGTGGGCGCGGACGGCAAGCCCATACCGGTGCCGCAGTTCGTCCCTGAGACGCCGGACGAAATCGAACAGCGGGACCACGCGCTGGCCCGGATCAAGGTCCGCGAGGACATCGTGGAGGCCATGAGCGGACAGGAATATACCGACGCCGGCACGGCCGAGAGCGTGGTGCTGCGGTTCATGGCCGCGCCCACGGACGTGAACTGGGGCGGCAAGGTGCACGGCGGCATCGTCATGAAGTGGATCGACGAGGCTGCCTACGTCTGCGCCTCCCGCTACTGCGGCAAGGACACCGTGGCCGTATTCTCCGGCGGCGTGCGGTTCTACCGGCCGCTGCTGATCGGCCACGTCGTAGAGGTGGAGGCCCGTCTGGTCTACACCGGCACCAAGGGCATGCACATCGCCGTCCACGTCCGCTCCGGAGACCCCAAGGGGCGCGAGCTGAACCTGACCACATACTGCCTGACGGTCATGGTCGCCCGCGACGAGACCGGCACCTCGGTCCCGATTCCGCAGTGGGTGCCGGTGTCAGCGGAGGATATCCGGCTGCACTCCCACGCCCGCGAACTGCTGGAAATCCGCGGCCGGGCCCCGGGGAACCGGCTGCCCAACCACCTGCTCGCGGCCCGCGACCACTAGCCGGGCGGGGCTAGAAGCCGCCGCCACCGCCGGCGTCGGCGGCCATGTTGGCAAACCGCGAGTAGTGGCCCTGGAAAGCCACCACAATGTCTTTTGTGGGGCCGTTACGGTGCTTGGCGATCAGGATGTCCGCCTCGCCCGCGCGCGGGGACTCCTTGTCATAGACGTCTTCGCGGTGCAGCAGGATCACCATGTCGGCATCCTGCTCGATGGAGCCGGATTCGCGCAGGTCCGAGACCATGGGGCGCTTGTCCTGGCGCTGCTCGGAGCCACGGTTCAGCTGCGACAGCGCGATCACCGGCACCTGGAGTTCCTTGGCCAGGAGCTTCAGGGCACGGGAGAACTCGGAGACTTCCTGCTGGCGGGATTCCACCTTCTTGCCCGAGCTCATGAGCTGCAGGTAGTCCAGGATCACCAGCTTGAGGTCATGCTGCTGCTTCAGGCGCCGGCACTTGGCCCGGATCTCCATCAGCGACATGTTGGGGCTGTCATCGATGAACAGCGGCGCATCGTTCATCCGGCCCATGGTGGTGGCAATCTTGGACCACTGCTCGTCCTTGATGGTGCCCTTGCGGAGGTCCTGGAGACCGATCGTGGCCTCGGCGGACAGCAGGCGCATGGCGATCTCGTTGCGGCCCATTTCGAGGGAAAACATGACGGTCGCAAGGTTGTTCTTGATGGCGGCCGAGCGGGCGAAGTCCAGCGCGAACGTGGACTTGCCGACGGCCGGGCGGGCGGCGATTACGATCATCTGGCCGGGATGCAGGCCGTGGGTGAGTTCATCGAGCTCGTAGAAGCCGGTGGGTACACCCACCATGCCCTCGCCGCGGTGGCCGGAGGCCTCGATCTCGTCCACGGTGGATTCCATGACGTCCTTGAGGACCACATAGTCCTCGGCGGTCCGGCGTTCGGCGACGGCGTAGACCTCGGCCTGGGCCTGGTTGACCAGGTCTTCGACCTCGCCGTCCTGTCCGTAGCCGAGCTGGACGATCTTGGTGCCGGCGTTGACCAGGCGGCGCAGCACCGCGCGTTCGCCCACGATTTCAGCGTAGTAACCGGCGTTGGCCGCCGTGGGGACGGTCTGGATGAGTTCGTGCAGGTAGGCGGGTCCGCCGATCCTGTTGATTTCGCCGCGCTTGGTCAGCTCGTCCGAGACGGTCACGGCGTCCGCGGGCTCGCCGCGGCCATAGAGGTCGATGATGGCCTCGTAGATGGTTTCGTGCGCCGGACGGTAGAAGTCCTGGCCACGCAGGATCTCGACGACGTCGGCGATGGCGTCCTTGGACAGCATCATGCCGCCCAGGACTGACTGCTCCGCGGGGATGTCCTGCGGAGGCTTGCGGCTGCCCTCGGCTCCCCGCGTACCCTCGACTGAGTCCAGATGCGTAACTGACAAAACTGCCGTCCTTCATTGTGTGCCGTGGCGGATGTCCGTTCGCCGCGGCGCGTAAGCACTGCGCCTTATGCCCAATGCCCTCGTACCCAGTGCCTCAAGGCCAAGCACCGTATCCCGGCGGGTCAACGCCCAGCCGCTGCGGTGCTCAACGGCCGTGATGCCGAACTGCTGTCATTGCGGAGCTGTGATGCGTACCTGCTGTGTTGCCGAACTGCTGTGATCCCGAACTGCTGTGTTGCCGAACTGCTGTGATGCGGGCGGCAAAACCCGGCACATGCCGGCCGCTCTATTCTTACCAGTCAGCTCCGACAGTTCGCGCCGGACCAGCAACCGCCGTTATCCACAGTGCTGGTGCGGCCGCAGGGCGCCGGATCCCGGAGCCGGTGTCCTGGTGGGCACCATCCGGCGACCGCAGGTTTTTCCGCTTCCCACGCCCGATATCCTGCTACGTTATCCGCCGCCGGGGCAGGCACCAACCCGGCCGCTCCGCTGCCCTGTGGATAACCTGTGCACTAGTGCCTGATGCTTGTGCACAGTCTGTGGGTAGAGCTGTGGATAGAAAAAAAGTTAAGCCTGTAATCAGTGCTTGACCTGCGGAAATGTTGCATTCATCTTGTGGACACAAAACAATTTCCGCCAAGCTTCATCCACAGCCTGCACCCTGGAGCTGGGGATACGATGCGGCACAGGAGGCCACATTTGCCGCCCGATACGCACATTTTGTGACCGGATTCATTCCCGCCGAGCCGAATTGACGCCAGCAGCGGCGCACTGTACGCGAGGTGCGGAACATGCTGTGGATAACCGCAATCTGGCATAAGCTCTAATCATGGGCGATGTACTGATAGTCATGTTGCCTGCCCTCATCCTCGCGGCGGTGCTCTGGGCGGCGGTCACGGCGTTGAAGCCGCGGAACCACGGCATCTCAGATGCCGAGCGTTACCAGCAGGAACTGGCGCTCAAGTCCCAGGCCCACTACGCGGCACAGGTCCGGGCTGCCGAGGCCTCCCGCGCCCGGATTGAAGCTACCACGCGCCCCAGCCAGAACTCCCAGCAGCAATCGCAGCAGGCCGACCACGCCCGCTCCGCCCTTTTGGGCCGGGACAGCTCCGGCCACCAGGATGCGTTGTCCGCCATTGGACACCTGAGCCCACAGCTCCTCTTGCAGCTCCAGTCGCTGGCCCACGACGGCCACAAGACGAAGGCCGTCCGGCTGCTGCGGCAATCGACGCGCTCGGACCTGAAGACCGCAAAGAA
>NZ_CAKKMM010000140.1:0-9650 GCF_918698205.1 Microbacterium sp. Bi128
CTCCTGCGGGCTCCTGCTGACCGTGGACCGTTCGTTCCCCGGATTCATCGCGCTGTGGCCCACGCTGGCCGCCGCGGCGATCATCACCGCCGGTCAAAGCGGCAGCCGCTTCGGGGTTGACCGCTTCCTGACCTGGAAACCCCTGGTGGCGCTGGGGGATAACTCCTATGCGCTCTACCTCTGGCACTGGCCGCTGCTGGTCCTGGCCCTCGCCGGGGCGGGCATCACGGCGCCCAACCTGTTCCAGGGGCTGTGCATCGTTGCCGCGTCCCTCGTCCTGGCCGTGCTCACCACCCGCTTCGTCGAGAAGCCCCTGCGCGAATGGCACTGGCCCAAGCGCCGCGCCTGGCGCACCGCCGTCGTGATTGCCGCCTGTGGTGCCCTGCTGGCGGGTCCCGTCGCCGTGTGGCAGAGCCAGCTCCTGGCCGACGAAGCCGAGGCGGCGTCCCAGCCCAAGGAACTGACCCCCGGCGCGGCCGCCCTGGCACCGGAAAACGCCGGCAAGCCCACGCCGGAAGCCAAGATCATCCCCGCGCCGGCGGCGATGAAGAACGAGTGGGCGGACATCGACGGGCTGTGCACGGACGCCAACGTCCCCAGCGACCCCCTGCTTCAGGGGTGCCTGCAGAACAACAAGCCGGACAAGGTCACCAAACGGATCGTGGTGCTCGGTGACTCCCATGCCCAGCAGTACATGGCGGCGCTGGGCCCCATCGCGAAAAGCCACGGCTGGGAAGTTGTCACGCTCCTGAAGGGCAACTGCCGCTTCGGCGGGGAGTCCCCGGAGCGGGACGCGGACTGCAACGCCTTCAACCGGGCCAGCGCGCAGTACGTCCTGGACCACCGCCCCGACGCCGTTTTCACGGTTGCGTCCCTGACTCACAAGGAAGCGCCGTTCGAGACCGAAGTGCCTGAGTACCTGGCGGGCATCAAGCCCTTCACCGACGCCGGCATGGACGTGGTGGGCATCCGCGACAACCCCCGCTTCACCATCAATATGCCCGAGTGCGTCCAGAAGAACGGCCCGGATGCCTCGGAGTGCAACGTGCCGGAGCAGGAATCGCTCGCGGGGTCCTCGCCGCTGGACGCGTACCGCGGCCAGGTGCCCAGGCTGCACCTCATGGACATGAGCGATTTCATCTGCGCCAACGGAACATGCCCCGCGGTGGTCGGCAACGTGTACGTCTACAAGGACGACAACCACCTGACCAAGACGTACGTCCAGACCATGATCCCCATGTTCGAACGGCGGCTGCTCGCCGCCACCGGCTGGAAGTAGTCCGACGCCCACCGGCCGGAAGCATGCCCGGCCGGCCGGGGGAGCCGTCCGGCATGGGGCGGCTCACATTGAAACCGGACATTACCGCCCGGAATATGGCTATCGCCGCCAAGGTTCTACTATTTATTGAGGACTTCTGCACGAATCATCTGCACGAACCTTCTGCACGAACCTTCTGCATTACCTTCTGCACAGGCCAGACCCGTAATGACGGGCTGGTCATCTGTTGCAACCCCTACCCGTGAACCCGTAACCCAAGGTAAGAGGCGCACTCATGACCCAGCCCGAACACGATCCCTTCGGCTTCATCGGCCTGACGTACGACGACGTCCTGCTCCTGCCCGGCCACACCGACGTGATCCCCTCGGAAGCGGACACGTCGTCCCGGATCTCCAAGCGCATCACGGTCCAGACCCCGCTGCTCTCCGCCGCGATGGACACCGTCACGGAGTCCCGGATGGCCATCGCCATGGCCCGCCAGGGCGGTCTCGGCGTCGTGCACCGCAACCTTTCCATCGCCGACCAGGCCGACCAGGTGGACCGGGTTAAGCGCAGCGAATCCGGCATGATCACCAACCCCCTGACCATCGGCCCCGAGGCCACGCTGGCCGAGCTGGACGAAATCTGCGCACGCTACCGCGTCTCCGGCCTGCCGGTCGTGGACGAGGGCAACAGGCTGCTGGGCATCGTCACCAACCGCGACACCCGCTTCGTGCCCGAATCCGACTTCCCGCTGCGGCTGGTCAGCGATGTCATGACCAAGATGCCGCTCGTGACCGGACACGTCGGCATCAGCCGCGAGGAAGCCTCGCACAAGCTGGCCACGAACAAGATCGAGAAGCTCCCGCTCGTTGACGAGCAGGGCCGGCTCAAGGGCCTGATCACCACGAAGGACTTCACCAAGGCCGAGCAGTACCCGCTCGCCACCAAGGACGACGAAGGCCGCCTGCGCGTCGGCGCGGCGATCGGCTTCTTCGGCGACGGCTGGGAACGCGCCATGGCGCTGATCGACGCCGGTGTGGATGCCCTCTTCGTGGACACCGCGAACGGCCACTCCCAGGGTGTGCTGGAAATGATCCGCCGGCTCAAGTCCGATCCTGTTGCCGCGCACGTGGACATCATCGGCGGCCAGGCCGCCACCCGCGAAGGCGCCCAGGCCCTGATCGACGCCGGTGCCGACGGCATCAAGGTCGGCGTCGGTCCCGGGTCCATCTGCACCACCCGTGTGGTGGCCGGCGTCGGCGTCCCGCAGATCACGGCCATTTACGAGTCGGCGAAGGCCGCCATCCCGGCCGGCGTGCCTCTGATCGCCGACGGCGGCCTGCAGTACTCCGGTGACATCGGCAAGGCGCTCGTCGCCGGCGCCGACACCGTGATGCTCGGTTCCCTCCTGGCCGGTTGCGACGAATCCCCGGGCGACCTGATTTTCGTCAACGGCAAGAAGTTCAAGAGCTACCGCGGCATGGGCTCCCTCGGCGCCATGCAGACCCGTGGCAAGAACACCTCGTACTCCAAGGACCGTTACTTCCAGGCCGACGTCTCCGGCGATGACAAGCTCATCCCGGAAGGCATCGAGGGCCGGGTCGCGTACCGCGGTCCGCTGTCGTCGGTGGCGTACCAGCTGGTCGGCGGGCTCCGCCAGACAATGTTCTACACCGGCGCACCGACCGTGGCGGAGCTGAAGGCGCGCGGCAAGTTCGTCCGCATCACCGCGGCCGGGCTCAAGGAGTCGCACCCGCACGACATCCAGATGACGGTCGAAGCCCCGAACTACGGGTCGCGCTAAGACCCGCCGCCCTTAACCCGGGTGAGCCCGCCGAAACCACAGTTTCGGCGGGCTCACCCGGTTTAAGGGCGCCCCGAATCCCGGCGGCAGTGCCGCTCACGCCCGGCTCCGGGTCCCGGAACTAGGCTGGAGGCATGTCCGAACTCCTGCCGGCACGCGCGCCCAAACGCAAGCTCGCGCTCAAGCCCTACGCCCGCGCCGTGGCACAAGTGCTGCGGGTGAGCTTCCGCGCCTCGCCCGCCGCCGTCGTCATGAAAGTCCTGGGCTCGCTGATCTCGGCACTGCTGCCGCTGGTCACGACGTACTTCGCCGCCCTGACCACCACGGCGCTGGCCGCCGCCTACGCGGGCGACGCCGACGCCGGCGCGCAGGCCGTCGTGTACGTCATCATCACCGCGGCACTCGGGCTCTTCTGGGGATCGTTCAGCAGCGTGGACCGCTACATCCAGCAGCTCATGAGTTTCCGGGTCGGCGCGATCGTCGGTGACCTGATGTACGAGCGCT
Organism: Microbacterium sp. Bi128; assembly: GCF_918698205.1. Classification (NCBI taxonomy): domain Bacteria; kingdom Bacillati; phylum Actinomycetota; class Actinomycetes; order Micrococcales; family Microbacteriaceae; genus Microbacterium; species Microbacterium sp. Bi128. Next base: position 3,570 of record NZ_CAKKMM010000140.1, read on the forward strand.
TCCTGACCCTGGACTTCTGGCGCTACGACGACAAAGAGACCGTGGACCTGTACGACCGGGCGAAGCGTTTCTCCGACTCCTACGCCCGCGTCCTGGACCGGATCGCCGCCATTTTCACCCAGCTGGTCTCCGTGCTGCTGGCGATCGGCGCGCTGCTGCTGGTCAGCTGGTGGATCGCCGTGATCGTCCTGGTTGCGATCGTCCCCAGCGTCTACCTGCAGTTCAAGCTCTCCCGCGAACAGATCGCGCACTGGAACACCCAGGTCGATTCGCGCCGGCAGCGCAGGATGATCGAAACCAACCTCCTGCGGCCGCAGCACATCGCCGAGATGCGGCTTTACGGGATTGTCGGCTACCTGATGGGCCTGCGCTCCCGCCTGCGGGACGCCGATGAAAAGCGCCGGCTGGACTTCCAGAAGCGCTACATCCCCAAACAGCTCGCGGCCGATGCCCTGCAGTACGGCGCCGAGGTGGTCTCGTTGATCTGGGTGGTGGGCCAGATCATCGCCCGGGCCCAGCCGGTGGGGCAGTTCCTCTATGTCCAGCAGATTGTCAGCCGCGCCCTCTCGACCGCCAACAGCCTCGTCTCCTCACTGAGCTCAATCGATGAGGACCTGGCGAACCTCACGGACTACGAGCTCTTCATGGCCCTGCCCGTGCCGTCCGGCTACGCGCCGCCGCTGCTGCAGGCGCCGAAGACGGGGGAACTGCGGGACATCCGCTTCACGTACACCGGCAGCGAACTGGAGGTGATCCGCGGCATTTCGATGACCATCAGGCAGGGCCAGCACATCGCGATCGTGGGGGAGAACGGCGCCGGCAAGTCCACCCTGATCCGTATCCTGGCCGGGCTGTACCGTCCCGACTCCGGGCAGGTGCTGCTCGACGGCGTGGACCTCGCCGCCGTCGACGTCACCTCCTGGCACCGGCACCTGGCGGTGCTCAGCCAGGAGTTCCTGAAGTATGAATTCGCCACCGCGGCGGAAAACATCTTCTTCGGCGACGTCGATTCGCCCCGCGACGACGGACGGGTCCGGCGCTCCGCCGCGGATGCCGAGGCCCTCGAATTCATCAACAAACTGCCCAACGGCCTGGACAACCACGTCAGCAACTGGATGGAGGACCCGCGCGGGCGGAAGGGCTCCGGCCTTTCCGGCGGGCAGTGGCAGCGGCTGGCGATGGCCCGGAACTTCTACCGCGGCGCATCGTTCATGGTGATGGACGAGCCGACGTCGGCCATCGACGCGCTGGCGGAACACCGGATCTTCACGCGGCTCTTCGCTGACCGCAGCAGCACCATCATCGCCATCAGCCACCGCCTGGCCACGATCGAGAAGGCCGATGTGGTCTACATGCTCGAGGAAGGCCGCATCGTGGAACAAGGCACCCACAGGGAACTTGTGGCGCGCCGCGGCCGGTACTTCCGGATGTTCGAGTCCCAGCTCACCGTCCCGGACACCGAGAACGTCAGCGGCGAGTAAGCGGAGCGCCCTCTATGGTCGTCCGCACCCGGGCCAGGCTGGGTTCGGGCGGGACGCTGCTAAAGCCGAAGCTGACGGCGGGGCGGATGGCGGTGAGCGGGCCGGCGTCGGCGCCGTCCCAGCTGACGGTCGCGGAGTCGATGCGGTGCAGATCGGTGACCCCGTAGTATTCCCGCCGGCCGCCCTTGGCCGTGCCCGCAGTGCGCACGCCGGGGATGATTCTGCCCGCAATGGGGTTGACCGCACGCAGCCAGCGCGGATGCACCGCCAGAGCCCGGGGGACCAGCCGCGCCACGGCGCCCAGCCGGGTGCGGGACCCGAGCCGGGCGCGGATCCGCAGCGGCCCGGCGTCGACGGCGAGCTGCCCCGCCCCATGCTCTGATGCCAGGGGCACGATGCAGGTCTCGTCGAAGTTATAGACCGCGCTGATGAAGCCGGCGGCCTCGACGCTCGGTGCCAGCAGGATCCGGTGGCCGGAGGGCAGCTGGACCATCGCGTCGGTGAAGGACCCGAACGGGGACTGCGTCCATAGGCCCACCACCGCGCGCAGGCCCGAGCCCGTGCCGAGTCCGGCAATGTGTCCGTCGAAGATCCACCGCTGTCCGTTACGCCAAAGCATGACGCCACAGTACGCCGAAGCGGCGCCCCGCGTCCGCTGGGATAACCTAGAGCAGTGACTTACGAGATTGAGATTGGCCGTGGCAAGCGTGGGCGTCGTGCCTACTCCCTGGATGACATTGCGATCGTCCCCAACCGGCGCACCCGTGACCCCAAGGACGTCTCCGTCTCCTGGCAGATCGATGCCTACAAGTTCGACATGCCGGTCATCGCGGCGCCGATGGATTCGGCCATGTCGCCGGAGACAGTCATCGCCCTGGGCCGCCTCGGCGGACTCGGTGTGCTCGACCTCGAGGGCCTGTGGACCCGGTACGAGAACCCGCAGTCCGTACTGGACGAAATCGCGGGCCTCGCTGACGAGACCAACAGCCCGGCCGTCACCCGGCGCATGCAGGAGCTCTACCAGGCGCCGATCCAGCCTGAGCTGATCACCTCCCGCCTCGCCGAGATCCGCGCCGCCGGCGTCACGGTGGCCGGCTCCCTGACCCCGCAGCGTACGCAGGAACACTACAAGACCGTGGTGGCCGCCGGCGTCGACATCTTCGTCATCCGCGGGACCACTGTCTCGGCCGAGCACGTCTCCAAGGACCACGAGCCGCTAAACCTCAAGCAGTTCATCTACGAACTCGACGTCCCCGTGATCGTCGGCGGGGCGGCCGGCTACACCCCGGCCCTGCACCTGATGCGCACCGGCGCCGCCGGCGTGCTGGTCGGCTTCGGCGGCGGAGCCACCACCACCACCCGGCGCGCCCTGGGCATCCACTCGCCCATGGCCTCCGCGATCTCCGATGTCGCGGCGGCCCGCCGGGACTACATGGACGAGTCCGGTGGACGCTACGTCCATGTGATCGCCGACGGCGGCATGGGCTCCTCCGGCGACATCGTCAAAGCCATCGCCATGGGCGCCGACGCCGTGATGCTGGGCAGCGCCCTGGCCCGCGCCGACGAAGCCCCCGGCAAGGGCTGGCACTGGGGCCAGGAAGCCCACCACCTCGAACTGCCCCGCGGCGACAGGGTCAACGTGGGAACGGTCGGGCCGCTCGAAGAGGTTCTGTTCGGGCCCGGCCACCACACCAACGGCACCTCCAACCTCGTCGGCGCGCTGCGCCGTTCAATGGCTACCACCGGCTACTCGGACCTGAAGGAATTCCAGCGCGTCGACGTCGTCGTCTCGCCGTACGCCGGCAACTGAAACCGCGCGCGGGCCGTTGAGGGCCCTGCCCATCCGGGAAACTTGGACGTAGTCTGGTGCCCTACGAGGTTTGATCCGGATGGAGGCGTGACATGAACAGTTTTCCCGGCGGTTCTGCCGAGGCCGGAGGTGCCCTCGGGCCAGCGGCTCGCGAGGCTTCAATCACTGTGCTCAGGGGCAGCACCGCCCCCGGCAAAGAGCTCGACATCCTGATCGTGGGCGGAGGCATCGTGGGTGCCGGCGCCGCCCTCGACGCCGTGACCCGCGGGCTCAGTGTGGGCATCGTCGAGGCGAACGACTGGGCTGCGGGGACGTCGTCGCGGTCCTCGAAGCTCATCCACGGTGGCCTCCGGTACCTGGAAATGCTCGACTTCGGCCTGGTCAAAGAGGCACTGCATGAGCGCGGCCTCATTCTCTCCGTCCTGGCGCCGCACCTGGCCCGGCCGGTCCCGTTCCTGTACCCGCTCCACAAACCGTTCCTGGAGCGGCCCTATGTCGGCGCCGGAATCGCCCTGTACGACGCGATGTCCATCACCGGCGGACACAGCCGCGGCGTCCCCTTCCACAAGCACCTGTCCCGGCGAGGGACCCTGCGCGCCGCCCCCAGCCTCAAGGACGACGCCTTCGTCGGATCCATCCGCTACTACGACGGCCAGGTCGACGACGCCAAGTACGTCGCCAACCTCGTGCGGACCGCGGCGCACTACGGCGCCCACGCGGTCAACCAGATGTCGGTTGTGGACTTCGTACGCGAGGGCGAGCGCGTGGTCGGCGCCAAGGTGGTCAATCACGAGGACGGCTCCAGCTTCAAAATCCGCGCCAAGCAGGTCATCAACGCCACCGGGGTCTGGACGGACGAGACCCAGGCCATGGTGACAGACCGCGGGCAGCTCAAGGTGCGGGCGTCCAAGGGCATCCACCTCGTGGTGCCCCGCGACCGGATCCAGTCCACGGTGGGGCTGATCCTGAGGACCGAGAAATCCGTGCTCTTCGTGATCCCCTGGGGCAGGCACTGGATCATCGGGACCACTGACACCGACTGGCACCTCGACAAGGCCCACCCCGCGGCCTCCAGCAAGGACATCGACTACCTGCTCGAGCACGTCAACAAGGTCCTCAAGCGCCCGCTGACCCGCGAGGACGTCGAGGGCGTCTACGCGGGGCTGCGGCCGCTGCTGGCCGGGGAAAGCGATTCCACCGCGAAGCTCTCCCGCGAACACGTGGTGGCCCACCCCGTGCCGGGTCTCGTGGTGGTGGCGGGCGGTAAGTGGACCACCTACCGGGTCATGGCCAAGGACGCGGTCGACGAGGCGACGCGCAGCATGGACGAGCGCGTCCCGGCCAGCTGCACGGAATCCGTCCCGTTGCTGGGGGCGAGCGGTTTCAAGGCCGCGTGGAACCAGCGGAACCGGATGGCGGAGGAGACCGGCGTCCACGTTGCCCGGATCGAACACCTCCTCAACCGCTACGGTGCCATGACACCGGAGGTGCTGGCGCTCATCGCCGACAGCCCGGAACTGGCCGAACCGTTGCCGGGTGCTGACGACTACCTGGCCGCCGAAGCCGTCTACGCGGCCACGCACGAGGGAGCCCGGCACGTCCAGGACGTCCTGACCCGCCGCACCCGGATTTCGATTGAAGCGTGGGACCGCGGTGTGTCCGCCGCTCCGGTAGTCGCTAAACTAATGGGAGACGTTCTCGGCTGGAGTGATGCGCAGCGCGAGGGCGAAATCAAGCACTATCTGGCCCGGGTTGATGCCGAGCGCCTGAGCCAACAGCAGCCGGACGACGAATCCGCCGACGCCGCACGGCTGGGCGTGGAGGACATTGTGCCCCTGCGCTAAGACTCAGCGCCGGCCGGCAGTGCAGGATTGCAACGCTAGTGATTGGACTGCCGGCCGGCGTCACTGACGCCACTTCGAAGGGACATCTCTTGGCGGAACCACTGGACCGGTACGACGCCGAGCTCACCACACCCGAGATGGTGATCCTCGAAATGGATGCCACGGACAAGCTCGACGCCACTGCCCAGCTCGCGGAACGCATGCATGCTGCCGGACGAATCTCCGATCTCGAGGGCTTCCTCAAGCAGGTCAATGCCCGGGAGCACCAGCTCGCCACCGGCCTGCCCGGCGGTGTCGGCCTGCCGCACGCCCGCAGCGAGCTCGTGTCACAGACATCCATCGCGGTCGGCATCACGAAGTACGGCAGGGCGCTGGACTTCGGCGCGGCCGACGGCCCGGCCACAGTGATTCTGCTCATCGCCACCCCGGCGAGCTCCTTTTCCGATCACCTCGAAGTGCTCGCGACGCTGGCACGCTCACTGTCGAAAGAGTCCTTCCGCGAATCGCTCCGCCGCGCCTACGACGCCGAAGTGATCGCCGAACTGATCAATTCCAGCCTGGTGTTCTTCGACCACTGAGATTGGGGCAGGCCCTTTCGTGTCGACTCCGTCGCCACGCAGGGACCCGGCTGCCCCACTCTAGGGGCAGGCCCTATTGTGTCGACTCCGTCGCCACGCAGGGACCCGGCTGCCCCACTCTAGGGGCAGGCCCTATTGTGTCGACTCCGTCGCCACGCAGGGACCCGGCGGCCCCACTCTCGATGGCCCGTTTCGCTGTTCTACACAGGGACGAAGTACCTTTAAGGGGTGCTGAAAACTGCCCTCAAACCCCGCTGGATCGCAGGACTCGTGTTCGCGATCGCCATTTCCGGGGTCTTTGTGCTGCTCAGCCAGTGGCAATTCGGCCGTTCAACGCAGGCCGAAGCCCCGGTCTCCACCACAACGGA
>NZ_CAKKMM010000141.1:0-9433 GCF_918698205.1 Microbacterium sp. Bi128
GTGCACGATGCTCCGCTGCTGTGCGTCACTCTCGGCGCCGAGGGGGCGCGGCTGTACCGCCACGGCGCCCTGGTCGCGGCGGCGCCGGGGGTGACCACGACGGTGCGCAACACCGTGGGCGCCGGCGACGCGTTCTGCGCCGCGCTGGTGGTGGGCCTGCTCCGCGGAGACGACGAGACCGAGGCGCTGGCCCGCGCGTGCGCCGTGGGCGCCGCCGCCGTCGCCGACGACGCCTCGCAGCCCGCGCTCGAGCCGCTCGACACCTACGGGGTGACCCGATGACCCGCCGCCCGATCCTCGTCGACTGCGACACCGGCATCGACGACGCTCTCGCTCTCGCCTACCTGCTCGCCGAGCCCGCGGTCGAGATCGTCGGCGTCACGACCGTTTCCGGGAACACGGATGCCGCCCGCGCCGCCGCCAACACCCTGTCGCTGTTCGAGCTCGCCGGCGTCCACGACATCCCCGTGGCCGTGGGTGCGCACGACTTCCGTGACCGCGCCTACGCCGGCGGCGCTCCGCACGTGCACGGCGACGACGGGGTCGGCGGGATCGCCTTGGCCGCCGCCGCCCGGGCCCACGACGCCCGTCCGGCCGTCGAACTCATCGATCACCTCGCCTCGCGGCATCCGGATCTCACGGTGCTCGCCCTCGGCCCGCTCACCAACCTCGCCGCGTACGCCGAGGCTCCCGGCGTCGCCGCGTTCGACCGACTCGTCGTCATGGGCGGCGCGTTCGCCCACTCCGGCAACGTGACGGCGTGGGCGGAGGCGAACATCCACAACGACCCCGAGTCGGCCGCGGTCGTCTTCGCGCAGGACTGGGACATCACCGCCGTTCCGCTCGACGTCACGATGACGCAGACCCTGGATGCCACCGACCTCGTGCGCCTCGAAGCGATCCCGGGTGCCGTGCCGCAGGCGCTGGCCGGGATGCTGCCCGCGTATCTGGACTTCTACGAGGGCCGCGTCTTCCCCGACCGCCGCTGCGCCCTGCACGATCCGCTCGCCGCGATGGTGGCGGCCGGGGCACTGCGGGGGCTCAGCGTCGCCTCAGGGCAGGTCGAGGTGCGGCTCTCCGGCGGGGAGCGCGGGCGGACGGTGTCGTCGCGCGCGTCCACGACGCAGCGGTGGGTGCGCGGGATGGAGGGGTCGGCGGTCGAGGTGCTGCTCGGGCGGTTGGAAGGGCGGGCGTGGCCAGGCTGATCCACCGCTGCGTGCACGCTGACGCGGTCCATCCGCCCAGTGTCGCGAGTCCGCGCTCAACGTTCAGAGTGCGTTCAGGGCTAGAAGGAATGCGCGCGCGCCGAACGCCGCGTCGGCGCAGAGCCTTTCTGTGCGCTCGAGAGCTAGGAACTTTCCGACCGTCAGGCGACTCTGCTGATGGTCAGGAGCGTGCGCAGCAGGATTCGGGGGTCGTAATCGACGGTGAGCGCGAAGAAACCCAGTGCGGTGAAAGCACTCCAAACCGGCGCGTTGCTGTTCATTCCTTGTTCTGCGCTTCTCGCAGCCTGATCCAGAACGCGTTCCTGTTCAGGGAGGATCTCTCAAACCGGGCGACCATCTCCGGGGCGAAGCTCACGCCTTGCGACGGAATTGGTCGTTCAGGTTCGTTCGCCGTAGCCCGCCCCCTGACTCTTCAGCGCCAACCGGGCCCGATAAGCGCTATACCGTGCCCGTGACCAGAGCTGCGTCGCGAGGATCGTAGCCGGGCCCGGCGTGCAGGGTAGGCAGATCATCGCGGTCGGAGCCTTGCATCTCAAGGTCTGTGCGTGCGACCTCATGCGCTCCGCCCACAGACTGCCCGTTGGCGATGGCTCCATAGAACCGAGCGGCGTAACGGATGGCGTCGCCGTCCTCAACGCTGTCTGCCATTCCGATGGCGAAAGGGACGACACCTTCGACGAGCTGTGCTGCCTGCTCGGCGGAGTTGCAGGAGTTGAAAATCACGAGCGACGGCGGAGTGTCGACGGCTGCCATTGCGCGCGCGAACACTCCTGCAGGAATCGCGATCCCCGGATTGTGCGCGTCCGTGTCCTCTTCGAAGACGACGAAAGACTCGTTGCTGTGTCCCGAGAAATGGACCACGTGAGGACGAAACTCAATGATGCCGTCCAGCAAGTCTTTCGGAGTGGCAGCGGAGCGCACGTCCAGTTCCACAAAATCGCGCAACACAGCCGCCTGTACAGCGCCGCGGATTTGCCTCACCTCGCGGCCGACTCGGAGATCTCCCTCGCCTGATGAGGTAAGGATGAGAACACGAAGCTTCTCCGGTTTCGGCGCAGGAAGCGACTGATGGAGATCTTGCACGCTCGCCTCTGCGGCGGTGACGCGAGCGGAGAGCGCAGTGTGAGCCACGGCCTGACGACGATCTCGCAGCTGCTGCTCGCGGTCGCGCTTACGATCAGCAGCTCGCTGCTCCGCAGCCTCGGCACGGTCGAGGTCGCGCAGGAGTCTGCCAACTTCTTTGCCGTACTTCGTGGCCTTCTGTTGCCACTGCGTGGCCTGTTTACCTGCGGCTTCCGCTTCCTTCTCGCGTCGATCCGCCTCGTTGCTCTTCGTGCGGGACGTGGAAGCGCTGGTCGCTCGCGCGGCAGCTGACCGGGCTCTTGATGCATCAGCCCGCTTCTGGGATTCCCGTGTCTGGTACTCCCCCACCTTTCGCTCAGCGTCGTTGTGCTGGGCACGTATCCGCTCTAGCTGTCTCCTGATCTGATCAGCACTCATCTTCGTTCATCCTTCATGCGGGAGGTGGTTGGGCGCGGATTCGAGGTTCCCCTGAACCGCGAGCTTGGCCCGAGCGAACCGACGCGCGATCAGACCATACTCCCGAGGGAATCCGCGGGCGCGGGTGTGCCGGCAGGAGACGGACGTTCCGGCCGATCCTGCACTGGCATACTCTCCAACGGGGGAACCGATGTTGGGTAGGAAGACACGAGAACGTCGCGTGCAGGATCAGCAAGCTCGCGTCGAAGAGCAGCTCGCAGCGCGCGCTGCTTCACTCGCGGCTGAGGCACACGCCGCCATCCAAGGTGAACCTGGCAGGGATCTCTTGGATATCCGCAGGGACCTTCTCGTCTTCCTGGCAGAATCGACTCCGCTCATCACCTCAACCACCAACGCTGCCCCAGCGATCCTGGACGTCTCGCTCCCTAGCATCCAACTGGCGACGGGCGCACAGGATTGGACAACGCTCTCGAAGTCGGGCGCCTTTCTGGCGGCGGCTGTCCTCGCTATCCGCGCGCGTTTCGAAGGCATCAACGCCACGGTCGAGCGGGAGCTTGGCCGACTGACAGGCGCGCACCTGGATCAAGCGCTTTACGCAGTTACTCAGGTGCAGGAGTACAGCCATCTGGGCGCCCTCTGCGACATGCTCCTCGATGGAGGCTTCGCAGGCCGCCAGTTCGTTCAGACCGCGGATCCCGCGGTGCGTCAAGCATGGGACTTCGCCACAGGGATCGTTGCCAACGGGGGCGCAACGCTTTCTGACGAGGAGTACCACGCGAGTCTTTCCGCCGGCGCGTGGTTGTCCGAGCGTCAACGGGTGGGTCCCGACCCTGAACCTTTGTCCGAGTTGATGACAGCCTGGGTGACCGACTCGCTGCGGGTCCTCGAAGGTGTCCCCTCGCTCGGACTTCTCGTCACCAATGGCGACGCGGCCGCCGCTTGGCGCGCAATGTTGAACGCTCTCGATGAGGCATACAAGCTCGACCGCGCCTGGTGGTTGGCCTTCTCGGCGGCGGCGGGTTGCACAACGCCGTTGGCCGCTCACGAGTCAGGTAGAGACATCGTCTATCTGGTCTCCGGCGCATCGGGAGGCGCCGCCGTCCGATATTCGGGTGGAGAGAATTATCGCCAGATGCCGGATTCTCTCGACCTGCCGCGGGCGGGCTTGCGTGCAATTCTGGAGCTCGATGCTCAACTCAACGCCGTCGGCGACTTGCCGCCGGCGGACCTCATCGTGCGTTCGGGCCTCATCGACGAGGTCCGCCGACGCATCGGCGATGACATCGTCGGCCCCCTGCTCAAGCGGTGGCCGGATTTGAGGGCGGTGACAGTCATTCCGCTGGGAATCATCCAACGATTGCCGCTGGCGACCGCGCTGGTTGAAGGCGCACGATTCAACGCGCTGGTCGACGTCACCGTTGCACCCAACGCCGCTGGCGTCCTCGTCGCCGCTAACGGCGGTGTGTGCACCGCGGAGGCTCCCGTGGTAGTCATGGCTGATCCGGCTGAGGGCGAAGGGGCACTCGGCTGGGTTGAATCCGAAGCGCTTGCTGTCGCCGGTGTCTACGGTCGATCACCAGATCTCCTCGTCGACTACGGCCGCTCCCCCGCGTCAGGGGCTCCGAAAGCGCGTGCATCACTTGAACGCCGACCCACGCTCAACACCACCTCTGAGCACGTGTTGACACGGCTGGAGAATGCTCGCGTCATCCATCTCGCGTGCCATGGAAATGTTCCAGATACGGACGGCCTACCCGCGCTGTACCTGCACGGAATCCTCACGTTCGATGCACTCGAACACCACCGCTTCGCTGATGGCGCGACTGTCGTTCTTTCTGCGTGTTCCGTCGGGTCTTCGATTCGAAGCGCCCCGTTCGCGCAGCTGGGCTTCCCGGCGATGCTCCTCGCTACCGGTGCTAGTGAAGTTATTGCCTCCTCTGAACCATTGCTCGACTGCCGAGAGACTGTGGACTTCATGGTGGCGCTTCATGAGAGGCTTCGTGCCGGCGTGTCGGCGTCGCACGCCCTGCGAGACGCGATGCGCGACGCGGAGCAGTCTGGCGTTGGTTCCGCCATCTGGGGGACGCTGCAGGTGCACGGGGCACGGGTAGTGGCAGAGTCATAGTGGCGCGCAACGGGTCAGGAGAGTAGTGCCGTGGATGTTCTGCAAAGTAGCTTCGCCGTAGCGACCTTCGTTGTTCTTGCGCTGCCCGGCCTGGTGTTCGTCGCGGTGCGCAGATGGGCACGAGGCGAGGCAGCGGAAGACCGCGATTTCGGCTTATCTTTGGCGCGAGGCTCGGTCTTCGCTCTCGCGTTGACCGGCGTCTACGTGCTGATGCTTGGGGATGCGCCCGGCGTCGGGGTTACTTTTGGAGCCGACGCTGACGCCCTGGTCGTCTCGGATGCACGACGTCTCGCACTCACGGTTCTCGTGCTCTACCTGGCGGTGCCGGCAATGCTCTCGTTGATTCTGAACCGTCAGCACATCACCTGGGAGAGGTCCTCGCGGCTGCGTTGGGTCCCCCTTCCCCGTTCCCGCCACGGGTACAGCAACACCCCCAGCCCTTGGGATCACGCAGCTAGAAAACACCAAGATTCCTGGGTGAAGATCAATCGGGCCAACGGCGACTGGATCGGCGGCTGGGTCACCCACGGCTCGTTCATGTCCGCGTACCCGGAGGCACGCGCCATCTATATAGACCAACAGTATGCGATGACGAAGGACGGCAATTTCAATGGGCTTGTCCCAGGCGCAGGAGTCTTCTTGTCAATTGCTGACGACGATGTCGTCATCTGGATTCGGCCCGCCAACCCCACAACGAAAGGATGACTCCGTGACCGACAAGGATCGTCGCGACGGCGACGGAGGCCGCCGTGTAAATGAACGCGGTATCGAGCCCGCGCGCTACACGCCGCCCCCGCCTCCACCGCCGCCAGTCGCCGACGGCGGCATCGGCCGTGGCGGGTCAGAGAACTCAAAGTCGGAATGAACGGCACACCAGCACGAGCTTCTCAAGGGAACGCCTGCCGCGGCTGAGGCAAGGCGAGGCCGAAGACAGCAAGATCTCATCGAGTTCTTCGTGGAAGAGCAGACCAGGCTGGTGGTCAGCTTGAGTCCCTTCCGGTGTGGTTGAGGCATCTAGGGCCTGTCTTGTAATTGGTTGGTGTGTGGGCTGAGATGCTCGTAGGGTGTCGCGTTTCGTGTTGCTCTCGGATGATCAGTTCGCGTTGATCGCCGATCTCTTGCCCGGGCCCACGGGGAGGAAGGGGCGTCCGTTCGCGGACGCTCGAACGATGGTCGAGGGCATCGTCTACCGGTACCGGACCGGGATCGCGTGGCGGGATCTGCCCCGCACGTTCGGGCCGTGGCAGACAGTGTGGGCCTGGCATCGCCGCCTCGCCGCCGACGGCACCTGGGATGTCGTGCTCGACCGACTGGTGAGTGCCGCGGATCGGGCTGGCGCGGTGGACTGGTCGGTGTCAGTGGACTCCACGATCGCTCGCGCCCATCAGCACGCGACGAACATCACCCGCACCACGGGGGGCTTCGTCGAACTACACGAATCCGCGACTCGAGCCGCCTGACCACTGTGTCGGCCGCTCCCGTGGAGGCCTGTCCACGAAGTCCACCAGCTGGTCGAGGGCCATGGGCTGTCCCTGGTGACATTGGTCACTCCCGGACAAGCGGGCGACTCGCCGATGCTCCTGCCCCTGCTGGCCGAGCTCCACGTCGCCCGCCTGGTCGGCCGGCCGCGCACCAGGCCCGACCGCGTGCGCGGCGACAAGGCGTACTCGTCCCGAGCGATCCGCGCCCATCTTCGCAGCCGCGGCATCGGAGCGGTGATCCCGGAGCCCCGCGACCAGCAAGGCCACCGGAAGCGGCGCGGTTCCCGAGGCGGCCGCCCCGTCTCCTACGACCCGGACGACTACCGCAACCGCAACGTCATCGAACGCGGCTTCTGCAGACTCAAACAACGGCGCGGCCTCGCGACCCGATACGACAAGTTGGCAATCGTCTACCGCGCAGCAATCGTCCTCAACGCCGTCATCGCCTGGCTACGCCATTTACAAGACACGCCCTAGCGCCCGTCCCACAAAGCCCAAGGATTGGTCCCGCGTCGGTCTGGGGAGGCAAGTCAACCTACGACTCGTCCGTTCTCCCAAGATCCCCCTGGCAATGCCCCGCGAACACTAGCCACCCAATCCATCAGCAGTGAGGTTACGGCGCAGCATGAGTCTCGTACTCCCCCGATACGCGCCGTAGGCGCGCTCGCAGCTGTTCGATGTCTCCGGCCGGAGCGCCCGTCCGAATACGCTCTGATGTCTGCGCGATTATCAACTCAAGGGCAGCGAGGGTGGTGTCATGCAGTTCCTCAATGAGATCCATCTCTTGCTTCAGCGAAGCGTACTGACCCTGAGAGTCTGAGAAAGAGCCATCAAATTTCTCGAAGGCCCTGCCTATGGCGGCGGAAGTGATCTCTTCCGCCTTGTTCGCCGGGAGTTGACCCTCTTCGACGAGTCGCCCGACGACCGCGCGTGCCATATCGCCGGAAGCAAGGAGAGTTCGCGCTCGTGTCATCAGCAGCTTGAAGCGTACGTCCGCATTACGCCGCCGACTCCGCCGGACGTCTTCCGCGAGCGACTCTGCATCACGCCGGAGCCGTTTGAGGCGCCCCCAGGGCAGTCGGGCTCGACCGATCCAAAGAATGTCGGTCACAAGCGTGCTGGTAATCGCCGAGAGCGGCACTGTGAACACCACGAAGAGCGCCCCGAGAATCACGTAGACAGCCAACCAGTAAGCGAAACCGTCCACTCGGCCGAACAGGATGGCGGTGACGGCTACCGCTTCAGTCCCGAACATGCCGACAGCCAGAATCGAGAACACGACTCCCCACGTGAGTCGACGGGATCGGCGAGAGAACTCGTCCTGAGAAGCGCTCAGGCGGCGCGCAACTAATCTCGCCTCGATCACGAGCGGGATGGCCAACACAGGAATGATCTGAGCCACGGCGGCCCAGTAGGCCACTGCGCCTCCCTCAGCGAATTCTCGCACCACAGGGTCAAGGGTAGGCGTCGCCTACTCGCGCGAACGAGACCGAACCGGAATTGGCCTGGTCATGCACGCTGCTCGCTCATCTGGACGCACCGATGAACACGCAGTGCCGACGGCCGGTCTAGCTCAGGCTGACTGCGGCGACAGGCTGCCAAGAAGAAGGATCGACCGGGGCCATCGACACAGCCTCAAGCGCAGCCGACACCGCCTCCAACGCCGGAGACACCGACACAGCCTCAAGCAAGCTGCGAAGCTCGTTCACGGGTAGTTCACGATCCGGCGCGAGCAACAGGCTTGCAGGGGCGACGGAGATATCGACGCCAGTCATTTCAGAAGTCCCAGTCGTCGTCCTCGGTCGCCTCGGCCTTGCCGATGACGTACGACGAACCCGACCCCGAGAAGAAGTCGTGGTTCTCGTCGGCGTTGGGCGACAGGGCCGACAGGATCGCCGGGTTCACGTTCGTCACCGACGCGGGGAACATCGCCTCGTAGCCGAGGTTCATCAGCGCCTTGTTGGCGTTGTAGTGGAGGAACTTCTTGACGTCCTCGCTCAGGCCTACCGAGTCGTACAGGCTCTGCGTGTACTGCACCTCGTTGTCGTACAGCTCGTACAGCAGCGAGAACGTGTAGTCCTTGATCTCGTCGCGGCGGGCCTGGTCGACCTGCTCCAGTCCGCGCTGGAACTTGTAGCCGATGTAGTACCCGTGCACGGCCTCGTCGCGAATGATGAGGCGGATCAGGTCTGCCGTGTTGGTGAGCTTGGCGCGGCTCGACCAGTGCATCGGCAGGTAGAAGCCCGAGTAGAACAGGAACGACTCCAGCAGCGTGGAAGCGACCTTGCGCTTGAGCGGGTCGTCGCCACGGTAGTAGTCCATGACGATGTGCGCCTTCTTCTGAAGGAACTCGTTCTCGGTCGACCAGCGGAACGCCTCGTCGATCTCCTTCGTCGAGCACAGCGTCGAGAAGATCGACGAGTAGCTCTTGGCGTGCACCGACTCCATGAACGCGATGTTGGTGTACACCGCCTCCTCGTGCGGGGTGATCGCATCGGGGATGAGCGAGACCGCCCCGACGGTGCCCTGAATCGTGTCGAGCAGCGTCAGACCCGTGAACACGCGCATCGTCAGCGTCTGCTCGTCGGGCGTCAGCGTGTTCCACGACTGGATGTCGTTGGACAGCGGCACCTTCTCGGGCAGCCAGAAGTTGTTGACGAGACGGTTCCAGACCTCGAGGTCCTTGTCGTCCTGGATGCGGTTCCAGTTGATGGCCTGAACGTGGTTCAGCAACTGCAGCTTCTCAGCCATGGTGTCCTCAATAAGAAATCGTGATCAGCGGATCAGAGCATGCACGAGACGCACTCGGTCATGTCGGTGCCCTCGAGCGCCAGCTGCCGGAGGCGAATGTAGTAGATCGTCTTGATGCCCTTCTTCCAGGCATAGATCTGGGCCTTGTTGATGTCGCGCGTGGTGACGGTGTCCTTGAAGAACAGCGTCAGCGACAGGCCCTGGTCCACGTGCTGCGTGGCAGCGGCGTAGGTGTCGATGACCTTCTCGTAGCCGATCTCGTACGCGTCCTGGTAGTACTCCAGGTTGTCGTTCGTCAGGTACGGCGCCGGGTAGTACACGCGGCCCAGCTTGCTTTCCTTGCGGATCTC
>NZ_CAKKMM010000142.1:0-9390 GCF_918698205.1 Microbacterium sp. Bi128
AGGTAGTGCGACGGTGTATAGCTAGAAGCTGACGCAGCACCACACGCGCGCAGACCGGTCGCCGTGCAGCACTACCAGGAGGGACGGGGCCAGCCCCGAACAGATGAAAGCTAAGAGTTTCTTCAAGGGCCCAGGCATCTGGATTGTCGTCGTGGTGGCCATGCTGCTGCTGGCATTTGCCACGCTTGCGCCGGGCGGCGCCAGCCGGATCGACACCGACAAGGGCCTTGAGCTGCTGACAGCCGGCGGCAAGGTTGAACAGGCCAAGATTTTTGACGCCGAGAACCGGGTGGACCTGGTCCTGAAGGACAACCTTCAGGTCGACGGGCAGGACAAGGGCAAGAACGTCCAGTTCTACTTCGTCAACGCCCGCGCCCAG
Source organism: Microbacterium sp. Bi128 (assembly GCF_918698205.1). Taxonomy (NCBI): domain Bacteria; kingdom Bacillati; phylum Actinomycetota; class Actinomycetes; order Micrococcales; family Microbacteriaceae; genus Microbacterium; species Microbacterium sp. Bi128. Next base: position 380 of record NZ_CAKKMM010000142.1, read on the forward strand.
GACGTCGTCAAGGCCGTCACGGACTCCAAACCGTCCGGCGGCTTCACCGACCAGCCGATCGAAAACAACTGGTTCTCCGGGCTCTTCTCCCTGCTGGTGCCCGTGCTGTTGCTCGGCGTCCTGTTCTGGTTCCTGCTCTCCCGGATGCAGGGCGGCGGGTCCAAGGTGATGCAGTTCGGCAAGTCCAAGGCAAAGCTCGTCAACAAGGACATGCCCCAGGTGACCTTCAGCGATGTCGCCGGCGCCGATGAGGCCGTCGAGGAACTCGAGGAGATCAAGGAATTCCTGCAGGAACCTGCCAAGTTCCAGGCCGTTGGCGCCAAAATCCCCAAGGGCGTGCTGCTCTACGGCCCTCCGGGCACCGGCAAAACCCTCCTGGCCCGCGCGGTTGCCGGCGAGGCCGGCGTACCCTTCTTCTCCATCTCAGGCTCCGACTTCGTGGAAATGTTCGTCGGCGTGGGTGCCTCCCGTGTCCGCGACCTCTTCGAGCAGGCCAAGTCCAACGCGCCGGCGATCATCTTCGTCGATGAGATCGACGCCGTCGGCCGGCACCGCGGCGCCGGAATCGGCGGCGGCAACGACGAGCGCGAGCAGACCCTCAACCAGCTGCTGGTGGAAATGGACGGCTTCGACGTCAAGACCAACGTCATCCTGATTGCCGCCACGAACCGCCCCGACGTCCTGGACCCCGCCCTGCTGCGCCCGGGCCGCTTCGACCGGCAGATCGGGGTTGAGGCCCCCGATTTGATCGGCCGCGACCAGATCCTGCAGGTGCACGCCAAGGGCAAGCCGATGGCTGCCGGCGTCGACCTCAAGGCTGTTGCCAAGAAGACCCCCGGCTACACGGGCGCGGACCTGGCCAACGTCCTGAACGAGGCCGCCCTGCTGACGGCCCGGTCCAACGCCAACCTGATCGATGACCGCGCCCTCGACGAGGCGATCGACCGCGTCATGGCCGGCCCGCAGAAGCGCAGCCGGGTCATGAAGGAACACGAACGCAAAGTCACCGCGTACCACGAAGGCGGCCACGCCCTCGTCGCGGCTGCCCTGCGGAACTCCGCCCCGGTCACCAAGATCACCATCCTGCCCCGCGGCCGTGCCCTCGGCTACACCATGGTGGTCCCGGAAAACGACAAGTACTCCATCACCCGCAACGAACTGCTCGATCAGATGGCCTACGCCATGGGCGGCCGCGTCGCCGAGGAACTTGTCTTCCATGATCCATCCACGGGCGCGTCGAATGACATCGAGAAGGCCACCGGGATCGCCCGGAAGATGGTCACCGAGTTCGGCATGAGCGAACGGGTCGGGTCCGTGCGCCTCGGCCAGGGCGGCGGCGAGCCGTTCCTGGGCCGCGACGCCGGCCACGAGCGCAACTACTCGGACCAGATCGCCTACATCGTCGACGAGGAAGTGCGCCGCCTGATCGACGGTGCCCATGATGAGGCCTACGCCATCCTGACCGAAAACCGGGATGTCCTGGACGAGCTGGCGCTGGAACTGCTCGAACGCGAAACACTGAACCAGGCCGAAATCGCGCAAATTTTCACCAACATCCGCAAGCGCGACTTCCGCGACGTCTGGCTCTCCAAGGAGACCCGCACGCTCCAGACCGCCGGCCCGGTGGAGTCACGTCGCGAAAAGGCGGAGCGTGAAGCCCAGGAGGAAGCCACCCACGCCCGGCTCGAAGAGCCCTTGGATGCCCAGCCCCCGCATGCCCAGGGCGTCGGCGGGCAGGAGTCCTTCCAGGGCGGTGCAACAGATATCGGGACTGATGGTCATCCCGGCTAGGCTTCTTCTGTGACTTCTAACTTCGACGACGACGTTCCCGCTCCCGCCGCTGCTTCGGCGGGGGACGGGGGAGCCCCGCATTCAAAGTCCAAAGTGGACCGCCCCAGGATCGAGGCGGCAGTACGGGAAATCCTGCTGGCGATCGGTGAGGACCCGGACCGCGGCGGCCTCATTGACACCCCGAAGCGGGTGGCCAAGGCCTACGTGGAAATGTTCGCAGGCCTGCACCACGACCCCGCCGAGATCCTGGCCACCACCTTCGACCTCGAGCACGAGGAACTCGTGCTGGTCAAGGACATTCCGTTCTATTCCACCTGCGAGCACCACCTGGTGCCGTTCCACGGGGTGGCGCATGTGGGCTACATCCCGTCCCACGACGGCAAGGTCACGGGCCTGAGCAAGCTGGCGCGCGTGGTGGACATGTTCGCCAAGCGCCCGCAGGTCCAGGAACGCCTGACCACCCAGATCGTCGAGGCCCTCGTTACGCACCTCAATCCGCGTGGCGCGATCGTCGTCGTCGAATGTGAACACCTGTGCATGTCCATGCGGGGAATCCGCAAGCCCGGCGCCAAGACCGTCACCAGCGCAGTGCGCGGGCAACTCCATGACCCGGCCACCCGTGCCGAAGCCATGAGCCTCATACTCGGAAGGTAAGAACACAGACCATGGACTCCCTAGCTGCAGCCCCGGGCACCGGCCCCGCCACTTCGCCCCTGCCCATCCTGCGCAAACCGCGCCCGGCGGCGAAGTTCCAGGACCTGCCCACGGACCGGACACTGGTGATGGGAATCCTCAACGTCACCCCTGATTCCTTCAGCGACGGCGGAGCCCACGCGACGGCGGACACGGCGATCGCGGCCGGGCTGCGGATGTTCTATGCCGGGGCGGACATCATAGACGTCGGCGGCGAGTCCACCCGCCCGGGCGCCACGGCAGTCGGCGCTGACGAGGAACAGCGCCGGGTCCTGCCGGTCATCGAGGCCCTGGTCAAGGCCGGCGCCCTGGTCAGCATCGACACCACCCACGCCGCGACGGCTGCCGCGGCCCTGAAGGCCGGCGCCGCGATCATCAACGACGTCTCGGGCCTGACCATGGAACCGGAAATGGCCGAACTCGCCGCCCGCACCAAGGTCCCCTACATCCTCACGCACCGCCGCGGCGACGCCAGCACCATGAACTCCCTGACGGACTACCGTGACGTCGCCGGGGAAGTCGTGACCGAGCTCGCCGGCGTCCGCGACAAGCTGTACGCCGCCGGGGTCGCGCCGGAACAGATCATTGTGGACCCGGGACTGGGCTTCGCCAAGAACGAGGGCCAGAACTGGGAGCTCCTGCAGCACCTGGATGTCCTGCAGGCCATGGGCCACAAGGTCCTCGTCGCCGGCTCACGCAAACGCTTCCTCGGCAGCCTCCTGACCGTGGCCGGCAAGGCCGCCCAGCCGGTTGAACGCGACGCCGCCACCGCCGCCATGACCGCCATCAGCGCCTTCCGCGGCGCCTGGGCTGTGCGCGTGCACGACGTCGGCGCGAGCCTGGACGCCGTCAAGGTCGCCGCCCGCATGGTTCCCCCGGCACCGGCCGGTTCCGCCCACGCCGGCACCAACTGATCCGGCCGGCACCATGGATCAGATCACGCTGAGCGGCGTCACCGCCGTCGGCCATCACGGTGTGTTCGATTTTGAGCGCCGCGACGGGCAGCCCTTCGTCGTCGACGCGGTGCTGCACCTGGACTTCAGCAAAGCGGCCGCTTCCGACGACGTCCTGGACACCGCGCATTACGGCGAGGTGGCCAACTGCATCCGGGACTGGATCACGGGTGAGCCGCTGAACCTGATCGAGGCCCTCGCGGTGCGGATTGCCGAGGACATCCTGCAGAAATTCGCCGTCGACGCCGTGGACGTCACCGTGCACAAGCCCAAGGCCCCGATCGAAGTCGACTTTGGCGACGTCGCCGTCAGCGTGCACCGGAGGCGGACGTGAGCCCGCTCTACACCCGTGCCGTGATCGCGCTCGGCAGCAACCTGGGGGAGCGCAGCGACACCCTGTCCGCCGCCGTCGCAGACCTCGTCGACCCGCCGGAGGTGCGCCTGCTGGCCATCTCGCCGATCGTCCAGACCAAGGCCGTGGGAGGCCCGCCGGACCAGCCCGACTTCCTGAACATGGTGATTGCCGTCGAGACGTCGCTGCCGCCGCGCGGGCTGCTCGAGCACTGCCACGACGTGGAGCAGAAGCATTTGCGCGTGCGCGAGGTCCGGTGGGGGCCGCGGACCCTGGACGTGGACATCATCACGTACGGGGATGTGGTCAGCTCCGATCCCGAGCTCACCCTGCCCCACCCCCGGGCCGCGGAACGGGCGTTCGTGCTCTATCCGTGGTCGCTGATCGATCCCGCTGCGGAGCTCAACGGCGAACGCGTGGGCGACCTCGCGTCGAAAGCCGCCGATTTCGCCGGCCTTGCCACCTTTGACGGCTTCCAGAACCCCGCCGCAGCGGAAGTCACTGCCACGGAGATCACCGGCGTGCCCGGTGCGGCGGAGCGGCCGTGAAGCTGACCAGCCCCCTGCTCCTGCTGGCCATCTGCGTGGTCCTGGCCGTGGCCGGCTGGTTCGCCACCATGCTCTCCGGCCGCTACGGCCTGGCCACCCCGGTGCTGCCGCTGACGGGCCTGGTGACCATGGGCGTGATCGTGGCCCTCACGCTGGTGCTGGGCATCCGCGTGCTCCGGTGGCGCAACGGCAAGAAGAAGAAAATCCTCAACCCCATCCTGGCTGCCTGGACCCTGGTCCTCGCGCAGGCCTGCGCCTACACCGGGTCGGTCCTGCTGGGCTGGCACGCGGGAATCGTGGTGGAGCAACTGCGGCTGTGGAACCTGCGCAGCAACCAGGAGATCACCTGGCAGGCCCTGGCCATGGCTGGCGGCGGACTGATCATGGTGATCGTCGGGCTCGTCGTCGAGCGGTTCTGCCGGATTCCCCCCGAGGACGGCGACGCCGAATCCCGGCCCGGCGTGCAGGGAAAGCGCAGCAAGCCCTCGGCGGAAGGCGAATATGCCTACCGAAGCGATTGATCCTCCGGGCATCGACTGGCTCCGGGTGTCCCCGAAGTACGTCACGGTGCGCCTCGCGGGATGGGCGCTGGGAACCCTGGTCGCGGTGGCCCTGCTGTCGCTTCCCCTAATCCTGGTGCTGACCGGCGTGTGGACCTGGCTGCCTGTCTGGCTGGCCGTCGCCCTGCCCGCTGTCGCGCTGCTGCTGGCCCTGTGGCGGCTCGCGCTGATTCCCCGGCAGGTGCGCTCGATCGGCTACGCCGAGCGTGATGATGACCTCCTGATCCGGCGCGGCATTTTCTTCCAGCGCACGCTCGTGGTTCCTTACGGGCGGATGCAGTACGTCGACATCGCGATGGGCCCGGTCGAACGCCAGCTGGGCCTGTGCACTCTGAAACTGCACACCGCGGCCGCCGCGACCAGCGCCGAGATTCCCGGGCTGCCCGCGAGCGAAGGCGCCAGGCTCCGCGAACAACTGTCCGCCCGCGGCGAAGCCCGGCTGGCCGGGCTGTGACGGGAAGGCCGTGACGGGATGGCGCTGACACCGGAGGATGCCGGACGCGCCGCCGACGGAACCGCCGTCGGCTCCGGTATCGAAGGAACTGCCGACGCCGGCTGGCTGCGCGTGCACCCCGCGTCGCCCTTTGTCCGCGGCTGGGTGGCGCTGGCTGCACTGCTGTTCTTTTTTGGACGCGACAGTTTCGAACGGTTCCTGCAGGGCGGCCCGCTTTTTGACGAGCGGCTGGCCGGACGGGCGCCCTGGCTGCTGCTCGGCGGCGGCGCCCTGATTCTGCTGACCGTTCTCGGCTACGTCCTGAGCTGGTACTTCACCCGCTACCAGGTAGCCGGCGGCTACGTGCGCGTCAACACCGGTTTCCTGTTCAAGCAGCAGCGGCAGGCCAGGCTGGACCGGGTGCAGGCGATCGACGTCGTGCAACCCCTGCTGGCACGGATCTTCGGACTGGCTGAATTGCGGTTCGAAGTCGCCGACGCCGGCCAGTCCGCGGTGCGCCTGGCGTACCTGCGCGCGGACGAGGCCCGGCAGCTCCGCGCGACAATCCTGGCCCGAGCCTCCGGTGCCGCGGGCGGGAAGCCGGCGCGGGAGCCGGGAGACCCGGAGTCCGGAGAGCCGGCGGCCGCCGCCGTGGAAGCCCCCGAACAGGCCGTGCTCACCGTGCCGCCGCCGCGCCTGGTGGGCTCGCTGCTCCTGAGCGAACAAAGTGTCGTGATCCTGGCTGGCGGCATTGCCTCGGTGATGCTCTCCGCCGTCACGGAAAACCGGAACTTCACGGTCTTCCTGATCCCAGCCGCAATCGGGCTCATCGCCTCCTACTGGTCCTCGTTCAACAAGGGCTACAACTTCACCGCCGCCATTTCCCCGGACGGCATCCGGCTGCGCTACGGCCTGCTGGACACGCAGGCGCAGACCGTTCCGCCGGGCAGGATCCAAGCGCTGAAGGTCAGCCAGCCGCCGCTGTGGCGGATGTTCGGCTGGTACCGGATCCAGGTCAACGTGGCCGGCTACGGCCTGGCCGGCAGCGCCGGCGAAGGATCGGCCCGGACCACGCTGCTTCCGGTGGGATACCTCGGCGACGTCATGGACATCCTCTCCCTGGTGCTCCCGGATCCCGGGACCCAGGACCCGGTGGGGCTGTTCACCGCGGGGATCACCGGCCTCGCGGACCCTGCCGGGACCCCGGGCAGCGCAGCAGGGAAGGCCTCCGACGGCGGCTTCGTCACCAGCCCGCGCCGGGCCCGGTTCCTGGCGCCGCTGGGCTGGCGCCGCAACGGCTTCGCGGCAACGGAGTCCGCCCTGCTCCTGAGGTCGGGCCGCTGGTGGCGGAACTTCGTGGTGGTGCCGCACCAGCGCACCCAGTCCATGGCGCTCCAGCAGGGCCCGCTCGCCCGGCGGTTCCGGGTGGCCGACCTGGTCCTGCACACCACGGCGGGTCCGGTGGCTCCGCGGCTCATACAGGCCGGCCTCGACGAAGCCCGGGCCCTGTTCGATGCCCAGTCGGCCCGTGCCCGTGCCGCGCGCAAGCACCAGAAGAGCGAACACTGGCTGGAGCCGGCGGCCCAGCCGCCCGCACCACCCGCAGAAGACCACCAGGAAGGCCCGCATCATGGCTAAACCAGGACGCCTCGGCGTCGGAATCATTGGCGCGGGGAAGGTCGGAGCCGTCCTGGGGGCGGCGCTGCGCGGAGCCGAGCACGCCGTCATCGGGGCGTCGGCCGTTTCGGACGCCAGCAAAGAACGCGTCGAAACGCTCCTGCCCGGCGTCCCGATCCTGGACGTGCAGGACATCGTGGAGCGGGCCGAACTGGTCCTGCTCGCCGTCCCGGACGATGCCCTGGGCCCGCTGGTGAACGGACTGGCCAAGCTCGGCGCCTGGCAGCCCGGCCAGCTCGTGGCGCACACCTCCGGGCGCTTCGGCGTCGGGATCCTGCATCCGGTCCGCGCCGCCGGTGCCGTGCCGCTCGCGCTGCACCCGGCCATGACGTTCACGGGCATGAGCCTGGACCTCACCAGGCTCCTGGACTGCACCTTCGGCGTCACGGCCGACGCCGCGATGCTGCCGATCGCCCAGGCACTCGTCGTCGAAATGGGCGCCGAGCCCGTCGCGATCGCCGAGGCCGACCGCGTCCTCTACCACGCTGCCCTCGCGCACGGCTCCAACCACCTGGTCACGCTCGTGGCGCAGGCCTCGCAGCTGCTCCGCGACGTCGGCGTCGACGCCCCGGACCGGATGCTGGGCCCGCTGCTGCGCGCCACCCTCGAGAACGCCCTCGCCTCCGGCGAAACGGCCCTGACCGGGCCCGTGGCCCGCGGTGACACCGGCACGGTGGCCGCGCACGCCGGCGCCCTCCGCGAGTACGACGGCGGCGCCGCCGGCGATATTCTTGAGGCGTACCTGGCCATGGCCCGGGCGACAGCCCGCCGGGCAGGAAGCCGCGGACTGCTGAAACCGGAACAACTCGACGGCATCGAACAGGCGCTCGGCGGCCCCGGCGAGAACGGGACGCCCGCCCCGGAAGGACCCTGACATGGCAATCCAACTCGTCACCACTGCTGCCGAGCTCCGCGCCGCAAGCGCCCGGCTGCTGGCACAGAAAGGCGGCACGTCCCAGGGCCTCGTGCCCACCATGGGCGCCCTGCACGAGGGACATGCCCAGCTGGCCCGGACGGCCGTCGCCCAGAACGACGTCGTGGCGGCCACCATCTTCGTCAACCCGCTGCAGTTTGGCGAGGCCGCGGACCTCGAACGCTACCCCCGGACGCTCGACGCCGACCTCGCGCTGCTCGACGCCGAAGGGGTGGACCTGGCGTTCGCGCCGGGTGTTGAGGAGGTCTACCCCGGCGGGGCACCCCTCGTGCGGATCACGGCGGGACCCCTGGGCGAAAAATGGGAAGGCGCGTCCCGGCCAGGGCACTTCGACGGCGCGCTGACCGTCGTCGCGAAACTGCTCCACTACGGCATCCCTGGGGCCGGCGTGCCCGGTGGCGGCCAGCCCGCGTACCGCGCCTATTTCGGCCAGAAGGACGCGCAGCAGCTGGCCCTGGTCCAGCGCATGGTGGCTGACCTGAATTTTCCCGTGGAGATCGTGCCGGTGCCCATTGTGCGCTCGGCCGACGGCTTGGCGCTGTCCAGCCGCAACCGCTTCCTCTCCGAAGACCAGCGCGAGGCGGCCCTGGTGCTCTCCCGCGCACTGCGGCTCATCGAGGAGCGCGCCAACGCCCATGAGCCGCTGGACATCGAATCGGCGCAGGCCCTCGTCCGGTCCCAGCCGCTCGTGGAGCTGGACTATTTCGAGGTAGTGGATCCGCGCACCCTCGAGCCCCTCGCGGAGAACTGCCGGGACACCCCGTTCCGCGGCGAGGGGCTGGCGATCATCGCCGCCACGGTCGGCCCCGTCCGCCTCATCGACAACGTGCCCCTGAATTCCTAGCCCCCCAGCCCCACCACAAGCAACGCGGGGCCAGTTACGGCCCATGCCGCCGCCCGTCATGGGCCGTAACTGACCCCGCGTTGCTTTCGCGGTGACGGGAATGCCCCCGGGCCCTAGACTGTTGGAACCTGCAGCAGCGCCGACGCTCGCCGGACCCACACCAAACTCCCTGAGGGAATTCCCATGTCAACAGACGTCTCTTCCAACGCCTCTGGCGATCCCGCAC
>NZ_CAKKMM010000143.1:0-9335 GCF_918698205.1 Microbacterium sp. Bi128
GACCTGGGACTTGGCTTCCACCGTGGTGGTCATCAGGGCATACATGGCCCGGAAGTTCTCTTCCGTGGGCTCGACGTTGTGGACTTCCACGCCCTCGCGGATGGCGCGGCGCACGGCGTTGCGGCCCCGGGAGTGCAGGTTGCGCAGCAGCTGGTTTTCCTCGGGCGCAATATCGAGCAGCGCCGTGGAGTCGTTCGGCTGCAGGTTGTGGGTCTTGACCAGTCCGGCGGCCTCAAGGATCCGCGCGGCGTCGTCGGACAAGACAACATCCGGTTCGATCTTGATCGCGAAGACGCCCAGCTTGGCCCTTTTGACGAAGTCCGCGTTCGCCGCGACGATCCCGGGGACGTCCTCGACCGACGCCACGTCGGGTCCCTTGATCAGGTACCAGAGCTTGCCGAGGACCGGAAAGGACTTCTCCAGGATCAGGTTGTAGCTCGTGTAATCGGCCGACTCGTACACCAGGTGCAAGGGCTTCCAGCCAAAGTGCTGTTTGACCTCGGCGAAGGCTTCCGATTGCAGGAGATTGCCGCCGTTGGGGTTCGCCGTGACGTGGGCATCCCAGTTGGCAATCTCTTCGGCAGAGGCAAAACGGGCAGTGAATTCTCGCAAGGGTGCGGTATCCAATCATTGCGGTACGAGCTTCGGCGGCATGCGGACATGCAGCGCCAAGTCTATCGGTCCGCACCCTGCCGCCGGTCCGGGTCAGGCGGTTAGGCTGGTCTCATGCAGGCTCAGCAACAACCGCTGGAAGGCCGTCCCGGGGCGCCCGGCGGCCACTCTAAGGGCGTCGGAAGCGGCGCGGGCAGCGGCTTGTCCCAGGTGGTCGCGCTGCTTCTGTTCCTCGGCGCGTCGGCGCTCGTTGCGGCCTTGGGCGGCCTGGCCACGGCCAACCACGTCAACGGCTGGTACGCCACCGCGGACAAGGCCCCGTGGTCCCCGCCGAACTGGGTTTTCGGGCCCGTCTGGACGGTCCTGTACGCCGCCATGGCCGTCGCGGCGTGGCTGGTCTGGCGCAGCCGCGCCCCGGGGTCCAAAGCGGCCCTGACAGCCTACGGCGTGCAGTTGGGGCTGAACCTGCTCTGGACGCCGGTCTTCTTCGCCTTGTACCCGGCGCTCGGGACGCCGGCGCTGTGGATCGCGTTCGGGATCATCGTGGCTTTGGCCGTGGCCGTGGCCGCGACGGTGGTGCTCTTCGGACCGATCAGCCGGGCGGCAGGACTGCTGATGCTGCCCTACCTGTCGTGGATCGTGTACGCATCCTCGCTGAACCTGTGGGCGGCACTGCACAACTAGCGCCTGCACAGCTGCAGGCCGCACAACTGTAGGCCGCATGGCTGTAGGCCGCGCAGCCGGAGCAGCCGGCCAGCGCCACGTCAGCCCCGGCCGGCGGCGGTCAGCTTCCTAGCACTCCACGACGTTGACGGCGAGGCCGCCCATCGCGGTTTCCTTGTATTTGGAGCTCATGTCCTTGCCGGTTTCGCGCATGGTCACGATGACTTCGTCCAGGGAGACCCGGTGCGTGCCGTCGCCCCAGAGCGCCATTTTGGCGGCGTTGATGGCTTTGGCGGCGGCGATCGCGTTGCGTTCGATGCACGGGACCTGCACGAGCCCGCCGATCGGATCGCAGGTCAGGCCCAGGTTGTGTTCCATCGCGATTTCCGCGGCGTTCTCCACCTGCTGGGGCGTGCCGCCCATGACTTCGGCCAGGCCGGCGGCCGCCATCGACGACGCCGAGCCCACCTCGCCCTGGCAGCCGACCTCCGCCCCGGAAATCGAGGCCTGCTCCTTGTACAGCACGCCGATGGCGCCGGCGGTCAGCAGGAACCTGACGATCGTCTCGTCCCGGTCGGCCTGGGTGGCCTGGTCCATGCCGGGGGCGAAGTGCAGCGCGTAGTAGAGCACGGCCGGGATGATGCCCGCGGCGCCGTTGGTGGGGGCGGTGACCACACGGCCGCCCGAGGCGTTTTCCTCATTCACGGCCAGGGCGATCAGGTTGACCCATTCCTGCCAGTACTTCGGGTCCCGGTAGTCGGGGTCCTGGCCGCGGGTTTCCTTCATCAGCCGCTCGTGCCAGTCCGGGGCCCGGCGGCGGACCTTGAGCCCGCCGGGCAGCAGCCCGGTGCGTTTGAGGCTGACCTCGACGCAGCCTTCCATCACCGAGTAGATGTGCAGCAGCCCGTCGCGGATTTCCGCTTCGGTGCGGGAGGCGCGCTCGTTGACGAACATGATCTGCCCGATCGAGAGGCCCTTGGACTGGCAGCGGCCCAGCAGTTCCGCGGCCGTGCGGAACGGCAACGGCAGTTCCTTCTTGGATTCGTCGAGCTCCTTCAGGGCCGCGTCCTCCTCGCCCTCGCGGACGATGAAGCCGCCGCCGACGGAGAAGAACGTGGCTTTGTGGACGGTTTCGCCGTCGGCGTCGGAAACCGTGAACGTCATGCCGTTGGTGTGCCGGGGCAGGATGGTCAGCGGCCGCAGGATCATGTCCTTCACCCCGTACGGCAGGGCGACCGAGCCGGCCAGCTGCAGAGTGCCGGTCTCAGCGATCGTGGCCAGCCGTTCCTCCACTTCCTCGGGCAGGATCAGTTCGGGGTGGAAGCCTTCCAGGCCGAGCAGGATCGCGGTCATGGTGCCGTGCCCGTGGCCGGTGGCGGCCAGGGAACCGTACAGGTCCACGCGCAGCGACGCTACCTTCTCCAGGTTCCCGGAGGCCTTAAGTTCCTCGGCGAAGAGGGCGGCGGCCCGCATGGGCCCCACGGTGTGTGAGCTGGATGGCCCTATTCCGATGGAAAAGAGGTCGAAGACTCCAACAGCCATTGTCGGTTCCTAACTAGGTCTTGCTGTGGCCCGGCAGAGGGTCCTGCCGGAAGGCGCTGCGGGCGCTGGTTGGCGGCCGCATGCCGGATGCACGACGCCGGGCGGCGGCTTGTGGCGGCAACCCGGCGTCGTGATCTGTACTGCTGTTAGTTCTGTACTGCTGCTACTTCAGTCTTACGTCGCCTAGGCGAGGTTAGCAACCGAGGGGTAGAGCGGGTGGGCGGCGGCGAGGGCCTGGACCCGGGTGCGGAGACCGGACAGGTCCGCGCCGGCGTCGGCGGTCAGGGCCTCGGCGATGATGTCGGCAACCTCGGTAAAGGCCGCCTCGCCGAAGCCGCGGGTGGCCAGCGCCGGGGTGCCGATCCGCAGCCCGGAGGTGACCATCGGCGGGCGCGGATCGAACGGCACGGCGTTGCGGTTGACGGTGATGTCGATGTCCGCGAGCCGGTCCTCGGCTTCCTGCCCGTTGAGCACGCAGTTGCGCAGGTCCACGAGGACCAGATGCACGTCGGTGCCGCCGGAGATCACGTTGATGCCCTTGGCGGTCACGTCCGGCTGGACCAGGCGCTCGGCGAGGATCCGGGCGCCGGCCAGGACGCGTTCCTGGCGCTCCCTGAACTCCTCGGACGCGGCGATCTTGAACGCCACGGCTTTGCCGGCGATGACGTGCTCCAGCGGCCCGCCCTGCTGGCCGGGGAACACCGCGGAGTTGATCTTCTTGGCGATCTCGGCGTCGTTGGACAGGATGATGCCGCCGCGCGGACCGGCAAGGGTCTTGTGCGTGGTGGAGGTGGTGACGTGCGCGTGCGGGACCGGGGACGGGTGCAGACCCGCGGCCACGAGCCCGGCGAAGTGCGCCATGTCCACCATCAGGTAGGCGCCCACCGAGTCGGCGATCCGGCGGAACTCGGCGAAGTCGAGCTGCCGGGCGTACGCGGACCAGCCGGCAACGATCAGCGCCGGCTTGTGCTCCAGGGCCAGGGCCTCGACCTCGGCCATGTCGATCCGGTGGTCCTCTTCACGGACCTGGTACGGAATGACATTGTAGAGCCGGCCGGAGAAGTTGATCTTCATGCCGTGCGTCAGGTGCCCGCCGTGCGCCAGGTTCAGGCCCATGATGGTGTCGCCCGGCCGGATCAGGGCGTGCATCACCGAGGCGTTGGCCTGCGCACCGGAATGCGGCTGCACGTTCGCGAACCCCGCACCGAACAGGGCCTTGACCCGGTCGATCGCGAGCTGTTCGATCACATCAACGTGCTCGCAGCCGCCGTAGTAGCGCTTGCCCGGGTAGCCCTCGGCATACTTGTTCGTCAACACCGAACCCTGCGCCTGCATCACAGCCTTGGCGGTGTGGTTCTCCGAGGCGATCATCTCCAAACCGTCACGCTGCCGGGTGAGTTCGGCGTCGATCTTCGCGGCGATCTCCGGATCCAGCACGGACAGGTCCGCGTCCAGGCTCGCGGAGACGACCTGCTCAAACGCCAACGTCTGTGTGCCCGCGGCCGCCGATGCGCCGCTCACAGCTCGCCACCGTTCTTGGACGCGTACTCCTGGGCCGAAAGCAGCGGGCCGTCGGACTCGGCGGCGACCTTGAAGAGCCAGCCGGCACCGTACGGGTCGCTGTTGATCAGCGCGGGGTCATCGACGACGGCAGGGTTGATTTCGGTGACCTCACCCGTGACAGGGGCGTACAGGTCCGAGACCGACTTGGTCGACTCGACCTCGCCGCAGGTCTCCCCCGCGGTCACCGCGGAACCGACCTCGGGCAGGTCCACGTAGACGATGTCGCCCAGGGCATCCGTGGCGACGGCGGAGATGCCGATGGAAACAACGTTTCCGGCCTCGCGGGCAACCCACTCGTGCTCGTCGGAGTACTGCAGTTCAGGGGCAACTTTTGCCATGTGTTTTTCCTTTACGTTTGAAAAGTCGTGGGCCACAACAATTGTGGTGGGTTGGGTGGCGGATGAGGCAATTCCTCCGCGTGCTCGCTCGTCCCTCGCTTAGACGCACGCTTCCGGAATCCCCTCACCCGCCGCTATTCAGTTCAGTTTTTGGGGCCAGCCGTTTCCCCGGAAGAAACAGTGGCTTTTCGATATCTTCCAGAGCCGGGGTGCTCCGAGGCTTCAAGGGTGTCATCAAGCTCAACCCCCAATGATCGGGCTTGGGACAACCCAGAGCCGCGGTAGGCGGTACATCCCCCAGCACTTTTGGCCTTCGAAGGCGCCCCAAATGAGGCTTGGAACTCGAGGTGAGTTGAACCCGAGGTGAGCTGCAGGGCCCCTTCGGGCCCGACATCCGGGAGCATGCGTCTAAGGGAGCGTTACGTCCGCTCAGCGGGCGTCTTCGCGACCGAGCATGCAGAGGATGCCGGGTCCGACGGGCTGACGCAACCACAGTCACGCAGCCCCCAGGACAGCTTCGGCTACTTTTGGCGCTTGTAGAAAGGCAGTGCGACAACTTCGAAGGGTTCGGCCTTGCCGCGGAGGTCGATGTCCAGTGCGGTGCCGGGCTCGGTGAATTCGACGTCGACGTAGGCCATCGCGACCGGGTAGCCCAGGCTCGGGCTGGGCTGGCCGGAGGTGACTTCGCCGACGACGTTGCCGTCCTTGAGGACCGGGTAGTGGCCGCGGCCGGCCCGGCGCCCGAGGCCCTTGAGCCCGACGAGCTTGCGGCCCGTCGTGGCGCCGGCGCCGGTTTCCTTCTTGGCGGCCAAGGCGGCCTTGCCGATGAAGTCGCCTTCCTTGGACAGGGCGACGACGGGGCCCAGGCCGGCGGCGAACGGATCGCCCTCCAGGGAGAGCTCGTTGCCGTAAAGCGGCATGCCGGCCTCGAGACGGAGCGAATCGCGGGACGCGAGACCGGAGGGGGTCAGCTCGCCGTCCTCTGCGATGGCGACGAGCGCCTGCCAGAGGGCGGCGGCGGCGTCGTTCGCGATGAAGATCTCGAAGCCGTCTTCACCGGTGTAGCCGGTGCGGGCCAGCAGGAGGTCCTGGCTGGCTCCAGCGAACATGAACGGGACGTCCACTGCGGCGTAGTACTTCAGGCCGGTGACGAGCTCGTGCTGCGCGGCGGGGACCAGGCGCAGCAGGATCTCCTGGGCCTTGGGTCCCTGCACGGCGATCAGCGAGATCTCGGCGGACGCGTCACGGACGGTGACGTCGAATCCGCCGTCCTTTCCGGAACCGGCGCGCTCGGCTAGGGCCGCGGCGACGACCTTCGCGTTGCCGGCGTTGGGGACCACAAGGAATTTCTGGTCGCCGCGGCGGTAGGTGATGAGGTCATCGATGATGCCGCCGTCCTCGTTGCAGATCAGCGAGTACTTGGCCTTGCCAATGGCCATCGCCGAAATCTTGCCCACGAGGGCGTAGTCCAGGAAGGCTGCGGCGTCGGGGCCGGTGACCCAGACTTCGCCCATGTGGGAGAGGTCGAACAGGCCCGCGGACTTGCGGACGGCGTGGTGCTCGGCTAGTTCCGAGCTGTACTTCAGCGGCATCTGCCAGCCGCCGAAGTCCGTGAAGGAGGCGCCGAGCTTCTTGTGCTCTTCGTAAAGTGCCGTGTAATTCTCATTCATCGGTGGCTGTCCCTAGCTGTCAGAGTCGGAGTGGGCGGAGTCGTCGGAGTGGACTGCTGTGTCTTCTTCGAAGGCCTCGAGGGGAGGGCACGAGCAGATCAGGTTGCGGTCCCCGGCTGCGCCGTCGATGCGGCCGACGGGCGGGAAGTACTTGTCCTGCTTGAGCGTGTGGACCGGGAAGACGGCCTGCTCACGCGGGTACTCGCGGGTCCAGTCGGTGCTGATCACGGCGGCTGCCGTGTGGGGTGCGTTGCGCAGCGGGGAGTTCTCCACCGTGAAATCGCCGTTGGAGACCTGGTCGATCTCCTGGCGGATGGTGATCATCGCCTCGATGAAGCGATCGATCTCCGCAAGGTCCTCGGACTCGGTGGGCTCCACCATGAGGGTGCCCGCCACGGGGAAGGACAGTGTGGGGGCGTGGAAGCCGAAGTCGATGAGGCGCTTGGCCACGTCCTCGGCGGTGACGCCGGTCCTGGCGGTCAGTTCACGCAAATCCAGGATGCACTCGTGGGCCACCAGGCCGCTCTCCCCCGTGTAGAGCACCGGGAAGTGCTCATCCAGCCGGGATGCGATGTAGTTCGCCGCGAGCAGCGCGGACTTGGTCGCCTCGGTGAGGCCGCGGCCGCCCATCAGCTTCACGTACGCCCAGGAGATCGGCAGGACACCGGCCGAGCCGTAGCGGGAGGCGGAGATCGGGGTGCCGTCGGCGCCATTGGCGGGATCAGCCGCGTTGCCCGGCATGAACGGTGCCAGGTGCGCTTTGGCGGCCACGGGGCCAACGCCCGGTCCGCCGCCGCCGTGCGGGATGCAGAAAGTCTTGTGCAGGTTCAGGTGCGAGACGTCGCCGCCGAACTTGCCCGGCTGGGCCAGCCCGACGAGGGCGTTGAGATTGGCGCCGTCGACGTAGACCTGGCCGCCGGCGGCGTGGATCGCGTCGCAGACCTCGCGGACGTCGGCGTCGTACACCCCGTGGGTGGACGGGTAGGTGATCATGATGCAGGACAGCGCGTCCTTGTGCAGCTCGATCTTCGCGGTCAGGTCCGCGTGGTCGATCGTGCCGTCCGAGGCCGTGGCCACGACGACGACCTTCATGCCGGCCAGCACGGCGGAGGCGGCGTTGGTGCCGTGCGCGGAGGCCGGGATCAGGCAGATGTTGCGCCGGGCGTCCCCGCGGGAGTGGTGGTAGCCGCGGATGGCCAGCAGGCCGGCGAGCTCGCCCTGGGAACCGGCGTTGGGCTGGATGGAGACCTGGTCGTAGCCGGTGATCTCGGTCAGCTGGCCTTCGAGGTCCTCGATCAGTTCACGCCAGCCGGCGGTCTGGGATTCCGGGGCGAACGGGTGGATGGACGCGAACTCCGGCCAGGAGATGGCTTCCATCTCGGCGGTGGCGTTCAGCTTCATGGTGCACGACCCCAGCGGGATCATGGTCCGGTCCAGGGCCAGGTCGCGGTCCGAGAGGCGACGGATGTAGCGCAGCAGCTGGGTTTCGGAGCGGTGGGTGTTGAACACCGGGTGCTGCAGGTAGTCGGAGGTGCGCTCGACGGCGGGGTCCAGGCCGAACGCAGTGTCCGTGCCTGCAGCCGCGGCAGTCACGGACGCGCCGAACGCGGCAATGACGTCGGCGACGACGGCCACCGTCGTGGCCTCGTCGGCGGAGATGCCGACGGTGTCGGCGTCAATGGCGCGCAGGTTGACGCCCTTGGCGTCGGCTGCCGCGATGATCTCAGCTGCCCGGCCCGGCACGGAGACGGTGATGGTGTCGAAGAAGGAGGTGTGCAGCACGTCCAGGCCGGCGGCCTTCAGGGAGGCGGCGATGGTCTTGGCGTGGACGTGGACCGACTGGGCGATTGCCTTCAGCCCGTCCGGGCCGTGGTAGACGGCGTAGAAGGAAGCCACGATGGCCAGCAGGGCCTGGGCGGTGCAGATGTTGGAGGTGGCTTTCTCGCGGCGGATATGCTGCTCGCGGGTCTGCAGGGCCAGGCGGTAGGCGGGAACGCCGGCGTTGTCCTTGGAGACACCCACGAGGCGGCCGGGCATGGAGCGCTCGAGCCCCTTCTGAACGGCCATGTAGGCAGCGTGCGGGCCGCCGAAGAACAGCGGCACGCCGAAGCGCTGGGCGGATCCGACGGCGATGTCAGCGCCCTGCTCGCCCGGGGACGTGATCAGGGTCAGGGAGAGGAGATCTGCCGCGACGGTGACGAGGGCGCCCCGTTCCTTGGCGTCGGCGATCACGGCGGTGTGGTCGAACACGCGGCCGGAGACGCCCGGCTGCTGCAGAACGACGCCGTTGATGACGCCGTCGGGCAGGCCCTTGGAGAGGTCGGCGACCTCGACCTCGAAGCCGAGGGCCTCGGCGCGGCCCTTGACGATCGCGATGGTCTGGGGCAGGCAGTCGGCGTCGAGGACGGTCTTGCCGTCGTGCGCCGTCTTGTTCTTATTCGCGCGGCGCATCATCAGCACGGCCTCGGCCACGGCGGTGGCTTCATCCAGCAGGGAGGCGTTGGCGATCGGCAGGCCGACCAGGTCCTGGACCATGGTCTGGAAGTTCAGCAGCGCCTCCAGCCGGCCCTGCGAGATCTCCGGCTGGTAGGGCGTGTACGCGGTGTACCAGGCCGGGGCTTCGAGGATGTTGCGGCGGATCACCGGCGGGGTGAGCGTGTCGTAGTAGCCCTGCCCGATCATCTGCACGGCGGTTTTGTTCTTCGACGCCAGCTTGCGCAGCTCGGCGAGGACTTCGACCTCGCTCAGGGCCGCGGCGAGCGCGAGGTCGGCGTCCTGGCGGATGTCCTTCGGAACGGCGGTGTCCACCAGGGCGTCGACGGTGTCGTAGCCGACAGCCTTCAGCATGGCGTCGACGTCGGCCTGGCGGCGCGCGCCGATATGCCGGTCAACGAAGGACGTGGAGGCTGGGGTAACAGTCACAAGGAACTCCATAACTCAGGCGGCG
>NZ_CAKKMM010000144.1:0-9317 GCF_918698205.1 Microbacterium sp. Bi128
ACCCACCCCTCAGCTCCCGGAAGTCGGACCCCAGATCGCGCCGTCGTGGCCGCCCATCCGGCCGGCACGAGCGACAGCGACAGAAGCCATGCCACCAGACCGGCTGACGCAGGTGTACGCGGCGGGAGCTTCCACCTACACGATCGCCGCAGACACGAGGGTGTCTCGGCAGACAGTGGGTCGCATTCTCGCCGACGCGGGCACCCGGACTCGAAGGGGACGACCCCGCACCTTCGACCTCGACCCCCGTTGGCTCCGCGATCACTATGAAACGAAGCACTGGACCATCGCACAGATCGCGCAGCTCGCCGGCTGTAGCGAGATGACCATCAACCGGCATTTGCATAGCGCCGGCATCCCGGTCCGCCCACGCGGGGCGCGCATCAACGGGTCTACCTCGGACGCAGGCAGGCAACGATCTGACCCGCCCGCCCCGCGGGGCCCATCACAGGCTCACGGACTCCGTCGCAGCACTCCCGTCGAGCCATCGACGAATACTCGAATTCCAGACACGCGAAGGACGTCGGCATGACGCAGAAGAAACGAACTTCCAGTCGGCTGCGGCACGACGCGCGGGAACGCGTGAAGGTGACAGGAGAGAAGTACACCACGGCGCTGAAGGCAGTCATGGATGCGGGTTCATCCAGCAGCCGAGCTGGAGGACGAGATCAGGGCGAGGAGCCTGCGGGTCCCGCCGACACGCAACGCGCACCCGACGACACCCGTGACCGGAGCTGAGTCCGGGGTGGGATCTCTGCGATGACGGTCGAGGGCAAGGAATGCGTGGTGTCGGCCGACTCAGGCCGGGAGGACAAGCCGTGGTCGGCACCTCACCTCGCGCCGCTGTTCATTGAACTCACCGCTGACGAGACGGCGCCGGTGTGGGCGCGTCGCGCTGTGACATTCCTCCATCGCTACGCCCGCGAACACGGCCAATCCCCGACCTTCCGGGAAGTATTCCCGGAGCTCGCGTCGCACGATCTCAGCGCCGCGGAGCATCAGGCTGCCTGGACGTCGTCGTCGCCGCGGTACCTGACGATGGTGCACTGGCAGCGTTGTGGATGGATCCGCTTCCGACGAGAACCGCGGACCCTCCGATCCGGCCCCGCGGCAGGCGAACTGTTCATACCGTCGCCCGCGCCGAAAGCGCGTCCGAGGCAGTCCTAAGCCTTGGCGGTGTTCCCGGGGGAGTCGGGGTGGGAAGAGTAGAGCGCGCCGAGGAGTTCCTCCAGCGCGACGCGCAGTTCGTTGTAGCCCATCGTGTAGAACATCGCGTCGGAGTTCGAGGTTTCGGTGGCGTCGAGGTTGGCGAGGAGTTGACGGGCTTCACGGACCGCCACATCGAGCCACGGCTCGACATCCGGTAGGCCCCGGACCCACTCGTCGATGACGGTGAACGGGATGGGCGCGTATGCGTGGGCGTCGACGCCGACGTGGAACTGGTGCCCATTCGGGCCGTGGTCGCGTGCGTGCGTGTGACCGTGCAACAGCGGGATCCCATCGTCCCAGCGGGGCCGGTGCGACGTGTGTCGGTCCGACTCCTGCGAGTCGCCCTTGTACGGGTAGTGGGATGCGAGGATCCGGTAGCCGTGCCGGGTGCCTTCGATGACCTCCGGCAGAATCGTCCACCCGGCCGCCTCGTAGAGCGGCGCGAACCGTTCGATCGCCTTCCTGGACTGTGTCGCTGGTGAGACCCGGTCATGGTTCCCGGGGACGAGGTACCGGTGACCGTTCAGCTGCGCGGTGAGGGTGATCGATTCCTCGATCGGCCCGAGCGCGACATCCCCGAGATGTAGCACCACATCTGTCGGGGCGACCGTCTCGTTCCAGCGGCGGATGAGCTCGGTGTTCATCTCGTTGACGGTGGTGAATGGACGGTCCGCGAGTTCGCTGATCCGGGCGTGGCTGAAGTGGGTGTCCGCGGTGACGTAGTCGACTCGGTCGAAGTCGAACCACGGATACTCACTCACGGCTAACGCTCCTCGCATGTGACGGATGTCTAGCAGAATCTAGCGGTGTCTAGCGTTTCGGTAGACACCGCTAGATGTTCCTAGAGTTCGTCGAGATCGATCCCGAATTTCCGGGCGAGATCGGAGCGCGCCACCTCCGCACTGTCGGCGGGACGCTCCCGGGCGATACGGGCGATTTCCTCGTCTTCCGCCGCATCCTCCGTGGCGGCGACCGCTGCCAGCTCATCGATCAGGACAAGAACGGGTGTGCCGTCGGCGGTCGCGCGGCGGCGGATCTCGGCGGCGGCATGGCCGAGGGTGTACATCCGCTCCCACGGGTGCTCGCCGTGGCGAGCGATGGCCACGGTGTCGCGGGTGTAGCTGCGCTCATCGCCTGGGACGAGCCACCGTTCGGTGCCGTCCGAGGCGAGGAAGAAGTCGACGTAGCAGTTCCCACACGGCATCCGGTAGACCCCGGGCTCGGTGGGGGCAGAGTCGGTGCTACGCGCGATCATGTCGCGGATGATCCGCCCCCAGTCCGTGTTGCCGTCAGAGTGTGACATCGGCCAGACCCTTCGTTTGGCGAACGGAGTAGTCTCTCACACCGGTGAATTTGTGTCCACTGATTGGGTCAGAGCCTGTTCGAGTCGAGTGGTTGCTCTCGCTCAGGAAGTCTCGCCCGTCGTGAGATGCTCGCCTCATGGCATCGCACACTTCAAGCGGCTGAAAGCGGCCCCAGAAGACCTCATCGACATCCAGCGCTGCGTGACGTTCGTCGCGGGCATGGGCCTGGACCCCGTTTGGCCCGAGGCCCAGCAAGGCCTAGCAGCCGGTGGAAGGCCATTTCACTCGACGCGCTGGACCGATCACAACTCAATGGGTAGCCCACCCGAGGCACATGAACGTGCTGCTCAAGGCGCGCCGCCTCGGTGGGACGGCGGACGGCGACTGATATATCGAGCCGTGTCATCGCAGCCGGTGTCTGCAGCATGCAACAGACTGATCTGGCAACCCGGCTTCGCCGGTAATGCACAGCCCCTGGCAGACACAGCGGGCCAAGTGACCACGAGCGGAGAACAGATGGCGAAGATGCGAGTGCACGAGCTCGCCGCCGAACTGGGAGTCGACGCAAAGGCCGTCTTGGTCCGTCTGCGAGAACTTGGTGAGTTCGTCAAGAGCCCGTCTTCATCGATAGAAGCTCCAGTTGCTCGCAAGGTGAGGGCGTCGTTCGGTGCCCGACCCCCTCGACCCGGTTCGCCTCGGCCATCGCCGATGCGACGTGAGCACGTAGACCCGCATGTCGATCGGCCGGGATTCGATCCGACCGCACCATCCACTCGACAGTTCGGCTGGCGATCGGGCGCTGTGGCGGCGCCCCAGCACCCAGACCTGCTGGCAAACGTCGAGCGCGTTCGATACAAGTACCCGGTCCTGCGTGACCACATCGACGCTCTGCGAAGTCTTGGCTCCCAGGTGGTCTACGCGGGGTTCTGCCGTCAGGATGGCTTCAGGGACTGCGCGATCGTCCATGTGCGATTCAGTGGAGCGATCGAGGCCGGGTTTGGGTTTACCCGCGAGGTGATGATCTTCTACAGTCCGCATGAGGATCTCCAGGGCCGGACCTTCCAGGCTGCGGCCCGCGAGCTCGGTGGCGCCGATCGTTCCATCACTCCGGACATCTTCTTCATGTGGTCGCCCGATCGGCGTCTACAGATCAAACTGAACGACTGGTCGCGCCCCGCGAAACTAGCGATCCCGCTCTTGATTGACGACGAAGACGAACTCTCGCTAATTACCCTTCTTCGCGACTACATCTATGCCCGAGACCTCTTCTACATGACGACTCCCGTGTATGGCGCGAGCTTCTTCGGCCGCAGGACACTGCTGCAGTCGATGCGTGACGACGTGTTCAACCAGCGAGTCACAGGCGTCTTCGGACTGCGGAAGTCGGGCAAGACGAGCATCCTCATGCAGCTTAAGGAGGAGTTGCAAGAGGACAAAGTGGTGACCGTCCTCATGGACCTGGAGGCCTTCCCCTCTCCGCCGGAAGACCCCACCGACGACATCGTCAGCGATCTGCGTCGACGACTGATTGCTGAACTCAAAGCTCACAAGCTGCGCACCCAAGAGCTTTCGCAGCTGCAGGAACGCCCGAGCATCCTCGACCTGAAGAACGCTCTCCAGGCGATACTCAAGCATCTCCACAAAGACGGGCATAGGATCCTGCTCCTCCTGGACGAGATCGAGTACTTGACCCCAGCGGATCGCATCGATATCGCTGAAGGCGACATGCCACGCATTGCGCAGCTGCTATCGGCCCTCAGGAGCATCGTGCAGGAGTCTGAGAACTTCACCTTCGTGCTGTCCGGCCTTACAAGCGCCATCGTTGAAGGTGGACGACTGTATGGTCGACCGAATCCCCTCTTCTCTTGGGCGAAGGCCGTGTACGTGAAGCCGCTGGAGCGAGAAGAGGCGGACGATCTCGCGAGCACCGTCGGCGGCAAGATGGGCATCCAGATCGAACCTGGTGCGCTCGAGGCACTCCACGAGGCGTCCGGTGGTCACGCCTATCTGTATCGAAATCTGAGCTCAGCCGTCGTGCAGCACCTTCCGACCGACGTCTTCCAACGTACGATGACTCGCGCTTCCGTGCTCACAGAACTTGATGATTGGAAGAGTCGCGTCCAAGGCAACATTGAGGAGATGGTCCAACACGTCAAGCGCTACTACGCGAACGAGGCCGTCATGCTGGACGTGCTGATGGACAGTGCAGCCGACTTCAAGGAACTCGCATCCAGCGAGCACGTCGCAGTTCGTCGACTGAAGGACCTGGGTCTGATTCACGAACAGGACGGCGAGTTCGAAGTCAGCGTGATCCTGGAGCTCGTATGAGCGCGACCGACTACTCCGACTGGATACTGGGCGTTCACCGAAAAGCGGAGCAACTCCGCGTCGTGTTCCTGCAGCTGGGCTCGAGCAACGAGCCAGCCCGCCGCGCTCTGGGGGCTTCGCAGGTGAACGTGACGCGCGTCCGGGACTACTTGCAGCCAGATGGCCCACTTACCACCGGAACAGTCGTGATCGACGGGATGGAGTCGCTCACGATGCAGAGTGAGGCCACTCAGATGGGTGCGCTACGCGAGCGCGTCTTCAGCGACGTCGAGGCCGGCGGCAGGGTCATCCTCCTCTCCCGGGCGCCTCGGATTGCTTTCCCTCCAGTGGTCGGGAGTTCGCTCCTTGACGACGCCAGCCTGGCGCATGCTCCGGTCGTCAAGAGCACAGGCGCTCACGAGTGGCCAACGTGCGTTGAAGACGGCGCCTCCCCGGCCGACGTACTGTGCCGGGCGCTGACAGAACTCGGTATGGACCTGGCTGCGTCTCTCGATCGTGTCGTGTACGAGAGCCTGCTGATTGGCCAGAGCGCGCTGGGCCTGCTCAACGCGAGGGAGCTTGAGGCGCTGGATGGTTCCAGCCTTACAGCGCCCGACGGTGCGACTCGGACATGGAATTTTCCGAAGCATCTCGGACCGCTCAAGAAGGCGCTCGACGAGGTTCTCGCGGATGCCCTCGATCCTCAGCAGCAGCTTGCCGAGGTGAGTTCGGGACTCTGGAAGATCGAGCGGATCATCCGACGCGAAGTGCGTCGGCGCGCAATCGCCGCATGGGCGGAGAACTGGCGCACGCAGTGCCTGAACGGCGACCTTCCGGAAAAAGTGCTCGAGCGAGCGAGCGAATCGGCATACATGGGCGCCACGTCGGTCAAGCAATTGCGCGACCCTCTCGAATGGCTCTCACTCGGGGAGTTGCTCCAACTAAAGGACCGTTCCCAGATCGGCGACTTGGGGTTGAGCGCCGCTCACTGGCGACAGTTCAGCGCGCAGATCATGCCGATTCGGAATCGTCTGGCACACATGCGCAGTCTTCGGCCCGAGGACGCCGCCGACGTCGTCAAATGGCAGCGAGTGCTCGAAATGCGATTCCCCACAAATTGAGACGAGCGCACTGCGAGGAGCGTACGCCCGATCAGTAGGCTCATCTCGGTAGCGGGTGAGGAGATTCGAATGGCGGAGAGCACCACTGCCGATCTGGACGTCAACAGGTCCGACCGGCGACTCGGGCGCGCTGTGACGCGGGTTCATCAAGCCTCGCGCACAATCGACCCGGCTCTGAGACCCAGACTCGAGTCACTACTTCACGCAGGCGAAGCGATGGACTTCGTCGCCCGCATCCATGGATTCTCCGACCCCTTGAGTGCATCCGCCCTCGAGTCTTTCGCCGTCCAGGCAGGAATTGGAAGGCAATCACTTCACTCGACCGTGCTGCCGGCGCTGAAGGCTGCCAATGTTGCAGACTTCGCGCTGGACACACAAGGCGTTGTAATCGAGGTGCAGGAGTTTCTGGGCGTAACCGGGAACCTCATCGAACAGTCCTACCGCGTTCTACAGCAGCTCAACCCGACCATCGATGAGATCGTAACGCTGCACTCGATCGAAGTCGCATCGTTCGCCCCGTTGACGACCACCCAACATCTCGACCAACTCCACCGACGAGGATTCAACGACCAAGTCAGCGAAACCGGTCTGAACCTTGCACTGGCGACAGGCCTTACAAAGCGCGTCAACTCCGTCGATCTCGCCGAGGACGTAATTTATAGCCCTTACGTGTGGGAGTCAGGACAGATTGAGATCGCGTCGTTCCTCCGTGGCCTTCCCCCGGGCGAGCGCGACGCGCTTCTCGGCATATGTGAACAGGCAGCGCAACACCCCGGCCTCGCACTTCCACTCCTCGCGCAACCGACCCCCGGCGTGTTCGGCGCAGCACAGAAGGTCGGACTCGTCCAGGCCGCCACCGTCAAGTCGACGGGAGGATCCGGAGCGCAGACATATGTCTTTTCACCTACTCTCGAGTCGGAGGACGACCGGCTCACAACCACCGAGGCGCTGAATCAGCGCAAGCTTTTTGTCGCCCACATGCTCTTCGGGCATGAACGAGCGGAACGTAGCGGCGGTCGAATACACGATCCTGTGGTCCTCGTGCGGGCGCTCCTAAACCGCGGGAGCGTTGGGCCTGCGAGCAACATCAGCACCGACTACCACCTGCTTGAGGCGCACGGCATCGTTCGCGTCCGTGAAACGGACCACGGCCGGGCATACCTCGAACTTGTGAAGGAGGAGATCGTCGAAGGCGGGCTCGCGTGGCTTCAGAACTCATCAACGTCCGCAGGAACGACGGACCCGACGGTGAACCTCCTCCGAGCTCCAGGCGAGTTCACCAACCCAGAGCAAACACGTGCGGGCGCGGGCGACCTCGGAGCCGCTGACGAGATCGCGAGATCAGCGATCCTCGAGCTGAGAAAGGAACTGCAACGTGCCACCCGTCAAGACCGACCCGCTAACCCCCGGTGATCGACTCGAATGCCGCGTAGGCCAAGTGTGGTTCTGGGAGGGGTACTTCACTCGGGTAGGCATCGACCTCATCAGCTACTACGGCGCGGAACTCATCCAAGTCACCGACCTGGATCTACTCGCCATCGGGCTTGGTCCCGGGCTCGAGAGTCACCGGACCATTGGCGAGTCCAAGAGCGGGACGGGGAAGAGCGCGCCGAAACCACTCGACCGTATTGTGTGGCTACGCGGACTGCAAGAGTTGGTAGGCGCAGAGCGAGCGGAACTGACTGTTGCCTCGAGCGTGACGCCCAGAACCCGGGAGCTGGGCCGCCATTCCCGCGTCAGCGTCGAATCGATCAACGACCTCCAGGCGCGAGAGGCCGCACTTAATCTCTCGAAACTCACAGATCTTGGGGCCCACGGACCCAACGCCCTGCTTCTGCGGCGCACAGTCAAAGTAGTCAGCAAGGACGATCCCACGCTCGGACCTGCGTTCAAGTTCCTCACTTCCACCGTGTGGTTTCTAGATCCGTTCGCTGCACTGAAGCAGAGCCTGGGTCTACTTGAGACGCTTTGCCAGCGCTGGACGCCCGGCGTCAAGGATGACGAACAGCTCGCGGTACGGTGGCTCATTTCAGAGACCCTCAGTATCTGGGTACTCAACCTCGTAACGATCGTGGGATTTGTCCGCCCGATGGATCCGAGTGCATTCACAAGTTTTCTTCGCGAACGCCTCGCAGACGGAGTTGTGCCCGCTCAGCGCATGCGCCAGTTGTCGCGCGACTTCGACAAGTTCATCAGTGGACTGCTCGCGGCGGCGAAGGCCTCGCCCGAGGTGCGGACTGAGGCCATGGGCGCGTTTGAGCCCTCACCGCCGGAGTGGGCTGACTCTGCTGCAGAACTCGCAATCCGGCTAGGCCGTCAGCCCGCGCTCCGAGACTTGCCTCGACAGTTTGATCTCGTCGTTCACGAGCGGCTAGCTCGTGGGCGAGACATCTCAGAAGCTGCGGGGGCTCAGCTTCGACTCAATGATCCGGCGGCAAGATCAAGCGTGAGCCTCATTGCAGCGTTCCTGCGAAGCTTTGGCTCTCTGAAGGACGACATCAGCGAGCTTCTAATCGCAGGGTTCGGTAAGCCGGCGCAGGCGCCGCCCGAGCCTGCACCCCAGCAAGAGATCGAAGCGACTGCTCTCACACTGCCCGGCCTCGACGCCGCTGACAGCGTTGCCGAGGACTGACTGGCGTGGGGCTGTAGGGATTCGCCATTCCCCACGGAATCCTGAGCCTTCGGCCACTGCCAACTACCGGGGATTCCCGGCATCCTCGGCCATTTCCAACGGGAACCTACACGTCGTCGAGGTCGTCGTTGCAGTGAGCTTCCGATGGTCGGCGACATGCGCGGGTTCGTCGCGGGGGCCTTCGATCTCGAACCCGCAGACACCGCAGCTATGCAGCCCGATGCCGTCGACGTCGTCCGAGGGGATGTACATCGTGGTGGGCTCTTCGCACATCAAGCAGCGCATGGTGTCTCCGTTCGTGATTGTCAGGTGATCGGTTGGACGGTGGCGGAGTATCCGCGGTGGGAGCCCCAGGCCGCGGCGATGCGGTCGGCAATGTCGCGGTCCTCGCCGAGGTATGGCCGGTATCTCTTGCCGCGAGGGTCGGTGATCACGACCTGGACGACGCCGGCGGGCTCGCGCACGGTGACCCTGGCGGCGGGGATCGGATATGCCTGGACGCGACCGGCGATGATGAAAGTCGGGTACAGGTCGCGTGCGAGCTCCGGGGCACGGAACACGTCGTGAACCCACGCCGTGATGGCGAGCGCGCCGGCGGGGCTGAACCCGATGAGGCGGGCGGGGAGTTGCTCGAGCCCGGCGCGGACGAAGTAGTGCTCGTCGACGAGGATCGGCGTCGGCGGGAGCAGGGTTTGCTCGTCGTGGGCGGGGTAGATGGTGAGGCTGGTGCGGCTGTTCATGAGG
>NZ_CAKKMM010000145.1:0-9231 GCF_918698205.1 Microbacterium sp. Bi128
GATCGCCGGGGTGAACCCCGGGCTGGTGCGGCTTTCGGTGGGGCTGGAGCACCTTGACGACATCCTCGCGGACCTCGACGCCGGATTCCGCGCGGCCAAGTCCGCCTAGGCCGAAGCCCACGCCGAATTTCCCCACCTATACGGGCATCACACCGGGAATCGCCGGCACTCCGGGGCGACCCGCCGGTCACGGCTGTCAAAGGTGGGGAGTCTGCGGTGCTGACGGGTCCGGCTGTCACATGGAAGTCATAATCTTCGTCATTTCCGCACCCCGTTTCGTAGACTCGTACCAGGTCATGAGTGCCAGCGACAGCCCCGGCTTGCTGGCCGGCAACCCTCCTTTTGCGGCGGGGTGCCCCGGGTGAAGACCTGGCCTGCCGGTCAGCTGACGGCGGGCAAGCGCGAAGATAGGTCCTCACATGACGATTGCCGT
The DNA here is from genome assembly GCF_918698205.1 of Microbacterium sp. Bi128. Lineage (NCBI taxonomy): Bacteria > Bacillati > Actinomycetota > Actinomycetes > Micrococcales > Microbacteriaceae > Microbacterium > Microbacterium sp. Bi128. The sequence goes on from NZ_CAKKMM010000145.1 coordinate 434, forward strand.
CACCCGCACGGGTGTTCCCGAAACCAAACCATCCCGGACCCCTGACGGGACCGTCCAGTTCGTCAGGATCGGTGATCTGCAGCTCGAATCCGGGACTCCGTTGCCGGATGTGGTGCTCGCCTACGAGACCTGGGGGGCCCTGAACGCGGACGCCTCCAACGCCGTGCTCATTGAACACGCCCTGACCGGCGACACACACGTGACCCGCGGCGAGAGCGGGGAGCCCGGCTGGTGGGAACAGCTCGCCGGACCCGGGGCTCCCGTGGACACGGACAAATATTTCGTCGTTTCGATCAACATCCTGGGCGGCTGCTACGGATCCACCGGACCTTCCACCCCGGCCCCCGACGGGCGCCCTTGGGGATCGCGGTTCCCGCTGGTCACCCTGCGGGACACCGCCGCCGCCGAGGCGCGGCTGGCCGATGCCCTGGGCATCGGCAGCTGGTATGCGGTGCTGGGCGGCTCGCTCGGCGGCGCGCGCGCCCTTGAATGGGCCGTCACGTTTCCCGGCCGGGTCCGGCGCTGCGCCGTGATTTCCGTCGGCGCCAGCAGCACCGCCGAACAGATTGCCTTCGCGCAGGCCCAGACGCTGGCCATCCGCCAGGACCCCCACTTCAAGGGCGGGGACTACTACGGCGGCCCGGAACCCGAGGCAGGGCTCGCCCTCGCCCGGCGCATCGCGCACATCACCTACCGCTCAGCGGCCGAACTGGACGGCCGGTTTGGCCGCAACGCCCAGGAGTCCGAGACGCCCCTGGAAGCCGGATCGCTGGCCGGACGCGGGCGCTACCAGGTGGAAAGCTACCTGGACCACCAGGGCAGCAAACTGGCCCGGCGTTTCGACGCGAACAGCTACATCGCGATCACCGAAGCCCTCATGAGCCACGATGTGTGCCGGGGGCGCGGAAGCCTCGGGGAGGCACTGGCCCCGGCCACCGCCGAATTCCTGGTGGCGGCCGTGGACTCGGACCGCCTGTATTTCCCGGCCCAGTCCCGTCAACTGGCAGAGGCCCTGCCGGGCCGCCCGGAACTGCACATCATTGAAGCGCCGATCGGCCACGACGGCTTCCTGACCGAAATCGGCCAGCTCAGCGGGCAGCTCCGCGAGACCTTCTTCGGCCACTAGGCCGGCCCGCTTGTGCATTTTTGCAGATGCGCTCTGCACTAATGGCCGTTGAGGCTCAGGGCGGGAGCGTCCATACTCATGGGGAATGACGCCATGTGCCCTAAATCACGGGCGTCCTCAGTCCAATGGTCCGCAGGGTGTCGAAGGCGACACCGAAGGAGTTCACATGAGCACGGAAAACGCCGCGACAACGCGCGCAGACGAGCCGGACGTCAAAACGTCCGGACTGAAGAAGGTAGTAACGGCCTCCATGGCCGGCACTGTGGTGGAGTGGTATGAATTCTTCCTCTACGCCTCCGCCGCCACGCTGGTCTTCGGCAAGACGTTCTTCCCCAATTCGGGCACGGAACTCGACGGCATTATCGCCGCGTTCCTGACCTACGCCGTCGGATTCGTCGCCCGCCCGATCGGCGGCATCGTCTTCGGCCACTTCGGCGACAAGTTCGGCCGCAAGCAGCTGCTCCAGGTCAGCATCCTCCTGGTGGGCGTTTCCACCTTCCTGATGGGCTGCCTCCCGGGCTTCGCCACCCTCGGCTACCTGGCGCCGGCGCTGCTGGTCCTCCTGCGCTTCATCCAGGGCTTTGCCCTCGGCGGCGAATGGGGCGGCGCAGTCCTGCTCGTCGCCGAGCACAGCCCCAACAAGTCCCGTGGCTTCTGGTCCAGCTGGCCCCAGGCCGCCGTTCCCGTCGGCAACCTGCTGGCCACCCTGGTCCTGTTCATCATGTCCAACGTGCTCAGCTCCGCCGACTTCCTCAGCTGGGGCTGGCGGGTGGCGTTCTGGCTTTCCGCCGTGATCGTGTTCGTCGGTTACTACATCCGCACCCACGTCTCCGAATCGCCCATCTTCCTCGAGGCCAAGGCCCAGCTGGAAGAGGATCAGTCCGCCAGCTACGGCGTCCGCGAAGTCATCCGCAAGTACCCCAAGGGCATCCTGCAGGCCATGGGGCTCCGGTTCGCGGAAAACATCATGTACTACCTCGTGGTCAGCTTCGCGATCGTCTACCTGAAGTCCGTGCACAAGTACGACACCTCCTCGCTGCTGCTGGCCCTGCTGATCGCCCACGTCGTCCACTTCCTGGTCATCCCGCAGGTCGGGCGCCTCGTGGACAGCTGGGGCCGGAAGCCGGTCTACCTCATCGGTGCCGTCACCGGTGCCACCTGGCCGTTCTTTGCCTTCCCGATGTTCGATACCCGCAACCCGGTGATCATCGTCCTGGCCGTCACGATCGGCCTGTGCCTGCACGCCTTCATGTATGCCGGCCAGCCGGCCCTCATGTCGGAGCTGTTCCCGACCCGGATGCGCTACGCCGGGGTCTCCCTTGGCTCGCAGGTCACCTCGATCTTCGCCGGTTCGCTGGCGCCGCTCCTGGCCACCCAGTGGCTCAAGGACACCGGCTCCTGGCTGCCCACCGCGATCTACCTGCTGGTCGCCTGCGCCATCACCACCGTCGCAGTGCTGAGCCTGAAGGAAACCAAGGGCATCGCGTTGGAGGACGTGGACCGGGCCGACGCCGAACGCGAAGGCCTGCCCGTAGCAGCCACCCGCTGAGCTGCTTGAGTTTTGGGCCGGCTCCAGCCACGCTGGAGCCGGCCGCCTCATCGAATTTTTGACACGGAAGGCTGAGTTATGGAAAACACGCTGAACGGACGCAAGGCCCTGGTCACCGGCGGCGCCGGCGGGATCGGCGCGGCGAGCGTCCGGGCCCTGGCGGCACGCGGGGCCAAAGTGGTGATCGCGGATAGGGACGAGGCCGCCGCCGCCGCGCTCGCCGACGAAATCGGCGGCACCGCGTGGGCCGTCAACCTGCTCGACGTCGAATCCCTCCAGACGCTCAGCCTGGACTGCGACATCCTGGTGAACAACGCCGGAATCCAGCGCATCAGCCCCATCGAGGAGTTCGATCCGGCCGACTTCCGCCGCATCATCACCCTCATGCTGGAGGCCCCGTTCCTGCTGATCCGGGCCGCGTTGCCGCACATGTACGCCAACAACTTCGGCCGCATCATCAACCTGTCCTCCGTGCACGGGCTCCGGGCCTCGCCGTTCAAGAGCGCCTACGTCTCGGCCAAGCACGGGCTCGAGGGCCTGAGCAAGGTGACGGCCCTCGAAGGTGGGGCGCACGGGGTCACCTCCAACTGCATCAACCCCGGCTACGTCCGCACGCCCCTGGTTGAATCGCAGATCGCGGACCAGGCCAAGGTGCACGGCATCCCGGAGTCCGAGGTGCTCGCCAAGATCATGCTGACCGAATCAGCGGTCAAGCGGCTCGTGGAGCCCGAGGAAGTGGCGTCCCTGGTGGCGTGGCTGGCATCCGACGACGCCGGCATGGTCACCGGCGCCAGCTACACGATGGACGGCGGCTGGTCCGCGCGGTAGCCCGTCGCCGCTCAAACCAACGCGGGGTCAGCTACGGCCCATTCAGAGGGTATTAATGGGCGCTAATTGACCCCGCGTTGTGCTGGAGTTGAGCGGCTGGAGCAGCGCGCTAGTCCTTGGTGCCTGTCAGGGCCAGCGTGCCGCCCAGCCCGATCATCATCACGCCGCCGGTGGTGCTGAGAGCGGCGATCCGCCGGGGGGAGCGGGCAAACCAGTGCCGGGCCGTCCCGGCCGCGAGGGACCACGTGCTGTCCGAGACCAGGGCAATGAGCAGGAAGACCGCACCCAAGGTGGCGAGCTGCACAGGAATCGCTCCGGCCGAGTAGTCCACGAACTGGGGAAGCACGGCCACGAAGAACACAATCGACTTGGGGTTGGTCGCGCCGACGATGAAGCCCTCCCGGAGCACGCGGGCGGTCGAGGCCGGGTTCGAGGTCGACGCCGTCGCCGCGCCGCCGCCGCGGTGCCGGATCGCCTGGATCCCGAGGTAGACCAGATAGGCGGCGCCGGCGAATTTCACCACGCTGAACAGCAGCAGGGACTGGGCCAGCACCACGCCGACGCCCAGGGCCACGGCGGCGATCTGCACCACCTCTCCGGCCGCGTTTCCCAGAACGCTCAACAGCCCGCCCCTGCGTCCCAGGGCCAACGTCCGTCCGATCACGAACAGCACGCTGGGCCCCGGGATGGCGATGAGCACCAGGGCGGCAAGGGCAAAGGCCAAGAGGTTGGTGGCGGGGACCATGCCTGATCCTAACCCCGTGAGGGCCCGCCCGGGAGCGTCTTAATCCCTTGGGGGCGAGGCACCATCACCGCCCGGCGGGAACCTGCGGGAGCTGGGCGGTTTCGTCGACCAGTTCCGCCCGCGCCCGGCCGTGGCCGCGGACCCAGAGGCGGTAAGCGAGCACCAGGACGCCCAGCCAGGCGGCGCCCACGTACAGCGCCACCCGGGTGTCCTCGAAGGCACCCAGAATCACGATCACCAGGGCCATGAACGCGATCGTCAGTATGGAGGCGGCGGGCCACCACGGCGACGGGAACTCCGACGCCGGCAGGCACTTGCGGGCGATCTCGCGTTTCATGGCGACATGGGAGGCCAGGATCATGGCCCAGACCCAGACGGTCGCGAAGGTGGCGATCGAGGCGATCAGCAGGAAGACGTCTTCCGGGATCACGGCGTTCAGCACCACCCCCACCAGCAGGATGCCGGTCATCATTACAACGGTCATCCACGGCACCCCGTGACGGGAAACCTTGCCGAAGCTCGCCGGTGCGTGGCCCTGCCGGGCCAGTCCGAAGAGGATCCGGCCGGCGCCGAAGATGTCGCTGTTGACTGCCGAGAGCGCCGCCGTGATCACCACGGCGTTGAGGATGTGGGGTGCGGCGGGGATGCCCAGGCCGCTGAAGATCTGCACGAAGGGGCTGCCGTTGCTGCCAATTTCGTCCCACGGGAACAGGCTCATCAGCACGCCGAGGGTCAGCACATAGAACAGCAGGACCCGGACGGGCACGGTGTTGACGGCCTTGGGGATGACCTTTTTCGGATCGGCGGCCTCACCGGCGGTGATGCCGAGGGTCTCCACGCCGCCAAACGCGAACATCACCACGGCGAAGGAGGCAAGGAGTCCTTCGAATCCGTTCGGGAACAGGCCTCCGTGGTCCACGAGGTTGCCGAGCCCTGGTGCCACGGTGGCGCCGCCGGCCTGGAAACCGAAGACGATGATCGCCGCCCCGCCCGCGATCATGGCGATGATGGCCGCCACCTTGATCAGGGAGAACCAGAATTCCAGCTCGCCGAACACCTTGACGCTGAGCAGGTTCAGGGCAGCCAGGAAGAAGATGATGGCCAGAATCCAGACCCAGCGCTCCACGCCGGGGAACCAGAATCCCATGTAAATGCTGAACGCCGTGACATCCGCGATGGCCACGATCGCCATCTCAAAGACGTAAGTCCAACCGGTCACAAACCCGGCCAGCGGTCCCAAGTAGCGGCTCGCGTACTGGCCGAAGGACCCGGACACCGGATGCCGCACCGCCATCTCGCCGAGGGCGCGCATCACCATGAAGACCGCGGCGCCGCCGATCATGTAGGCCAACAAGACGGCGGGCCCGGCCTTCTGGATGGCGGAGGCGGAGCCGTAGAACAGCCCCGTGCCGATCGCCGAGCCCAGCGCCATGAAGCGGATGTGGCGGACGTTGAGTCCCCGGCTGAGTACGGAGTCGACGGCTGCGCCGACGGCGGTGGCAGCGCTGCCGGTGCCGGCCTCGGCAGGAGCCGCCTTCGTAGCGGTTTGGGCTTGTTGCATGCGAATACCTTCTCGTCATTGGGAGGGGGATCGCCATCCAGCAGACCATGTCCGGCCTTGCTGTGAGGAGTCTCACGGGAACTTCGTGTCTTTGATTTCAGACTGTGCGGCGCCCCCGCGCGCGGAGCCGGCCGCCGCCGCCGTCGAACCCCAACCGGCGGGGGAGCGGCGAAAGAGCTTGACAACATGTCAGGATTTCTTCACATTCAAGGTGTCGCCCGGCGCCTGCGGTTACGGAATGGCGAGCTGACCCAGAGGAGAAGCACCATGAAAGCGATCGTCCAGGATGTTTACGGTTCCGTTGAGGTGCTGGAACTGCGCGACGTCGACGCCCCGGTGCCCGGCGACGACGACGTGCTGATCCGGGTCCGGGCCGCCGGCGTCGACCAGGGCGTCTGGCACCTCATGACGGGCCTTCCGTACCTGACCCGTGTGGTCGGCTACGGGCTCAGGAAACCGAAGACCCGGATCCGGGGCCGGGCCGTGGCCGGCCGGGTGGAGGCTGTCGGCCGGAATATCGTCGGCTTCCGGACCGGGGATGAGGTGTACGGCACCTGCGAGGGATCCTTCGCCGAATACGCGTGCGCAAAAGAAGGCCGGCTCGCGCTGAAGCCGAAAAACCTCAGCTTCGAACAGGCCGCCGCCGTCCCGATCTCGGCCGTCACGGCCCTGCAGGCGCTCCGGAACGCCGGCAGGATCCAGGCCGGGCAGGAGGTTCTCGTCATCGGCGCGGCCGGCGGTGTCGGGGCGTACGCGGTGCAGCTCGCCAAGGCGTTCGGCGCGCAGGTGACGGGGGTGTGCAGCACCGCGAAAACCGATTTGGTCCGCTCGATCGGCGCGGACCACGTCATCGACTACACACATGACGATTTCGCAGACGGATCCCGGCAATTCGACCTCATTGTGGACACCGCCGGCAACCGCCCGCTCACCGTCCTGCGGCGGGCGCTCAAGCCTAAGGGCACGCTCGCGATCGTCGGTGGGGAAGGCGGAGGGCGGCTGACGGGCGGATTTCAACGCTCACTCGGCGCCGGGCTGCTCTCCGTGTTTGTCGGCCAGCGGCTCAGGGGCGTCATGGCTGCAGAGCGGGCGGAGGACCTCCGGTTCCTGACCGGGCTCATCGAGGCGGGCGCGGTGACCCCGGTCATCGGCAAGAGCTACGCCCTGGCGGACGCGCCGGCGGCAATCCGGGACCTGCGTGATGGGCACCTCCGCGGGCAGGCCGTCGTCATCATTTGAGCCCGCTTGCCGGTTGGCCGGCGTCACGGTTTTGGGCGGAGCCGCCTAGGGCGTTCCGGTCCGGAAGCGGGTCACGTACTGCCGCTGCCAGGGAGTTTCCACTGTCCGGCGCCGGTACTGGCGGCGGACGTAGGACACTGCCTGGCCGGGCGGGACTCCGTCCAGGATCGCGATGCAGGCCAGTGCGGTGCCGGTCCTGCCGATCCCGCGCCAGCAGGCCACTTCAACCCGTTCGGTCTCGGCCCGGCGCCAGGCCTCCCGGAACGCCTCGAGGGCATCCGGCTGGTCGACCGGCAGCCGAAGGTCGGGCCAGGGCACCCATCGGGACTCCCACCCCACGGGCGGCGGCTGCTTGCCCAGCAGGTACACGCCGAACTCGGGAAACGGCCCGGCCGGAAGCGGATAGTGCAGGCCGCGCCCACGAATGAGCCGGCCGGACGGAAGAGCCATGATGCCGTCCGCGGAAGTTTCCCACGTGTGCTTCATGAACCCGATCGTAGTCTTTCCCGCCGCCGGTTGTCCGTGACACGGAACGGCCGGATGTCAGCGGTATCCGGAGGCGTCGGCGTCGAGTCCTGCTTCCTGGACCTCAACGAGGTACCTCCAGCAGTCCGGCTGCGAGCCGTCGGTGTCGGTGAAGCCGTACTCGCGGGCCAGCGCGCCGGACGAATACGAGCCGCCCGTGCGGCTGAGCACGTGGGGGTCCGCCGCCAGGGCCGCGACCGCACGCCCGACGAACAGCGGGCTTTCCGAGATCGCGGCAAAGTGCGGCTGCGTCCCGGCGGCCTCCCGCCAGTTTGCCTCGGTGACGCCAAAGTGTTCGAGCATCATCTCCGAACGCATCCAGCCGGGCGTCAGCGCCACCGCCGCGCAGCCGGAGGATCTCAGCTCCTCCGCCTGGCTGAACGCCAGGCGGAGCACCGCGGTCTTGACGAGGTCGTAAAAGACGGAGACCCGGTAGTGCTGTGCGTTGTACTCGCGGGTGCCGTCGGTCATCTCCACCACCAGGCCGCCGGGGCGGCGGGTGAGCAGCGGCAGCGCGAAGTGGCTTGTGATGAGGTGGGTGTCCAGACCGAGGTGGAGCATCTGCAGTCCGGCATTCAGATCGTGGGCCCAGAGCGGGGTGTTCCATTCGATGAAGTCCTCGCCGCCCCAGATGTCGTTGACAAGGATGTCCAGGCGGCCCTGCTCGGCGTCGATCCGCTGCACGAGGGCTTCCACCTCCGCAGCCTGGCGGTGATCGACCTCGATGGCGATTCCAGTGCCGCCAGCGGTGCTGACAAGCCCGGACGTCTCCTCGATCGTCTCGGGCCGGTTGTAGTCCGAACGGTGGCGGGAGGTCGTGCGGCCGGTGCAGTACACCACCGCTCCTGCCTCGCCGAGGGCGACGGCGGTGCCGCGGCCGGCGCCGCGCGTGGCCCCGGCAACCAGGGCGACCCTGCCCGACAGCGCTGCATCCACGTCTGTGCCTTCCCTCCGGAACCATCCCGCATGGGGCTCAGCCGGCGACGGGCTGGTTCCAATGACCGGGCATACCACGGGGAAGCCGGCGCCCACATTCATCGGAACACCGGGGGGCTGGCCGGGCTAGGGGCGGAAGGCCCGCCGCAGGTATGTGGCCTTTGTCCGGCATTCCAGACAGCCGTTCCTGTGCGAGGCTGTCGGTTGACCGTCGCCGGGCGCATGCTTAAGTACGGGATACCGGACACCACCGACCCTGAAGAGGATCCATGCCACCCACCAGTACTGC
>NZ_CAKKMM010000146.1:0-9144 GCF_918698205.1 Microbacterium sp. Bi128
GGATTTAGGGCGGGCTACTTCTTCGGCAGGCCCGCCGGATTCAGCTCCGACTTCGCGACCGCTTCCGCGGACAACCCCCAGCGGTCCAGGATCTTGGCGTAGCTTCCGTCCTGGATCAGGTGGTTCAGTCCGGCCTGGGCCGCTGCGGCAAACCCGTTGTCCTTCTTGGTGGTGACGGCGATGCTGGCCTTCAGCGGCCAGCCGCCGTCGACCAGGCCCACGAGCTTTGTCTTGGCGTCGGAGGCCGCCTTGTAGGCCGCCGTGGCGTTGGGGCCGAACGTGAGGTCCGCCCGTCCGGACTGGATGGCGAGCTGGGAGGCGGAGTCGTCGTCGTAATACTGGAACTCCACGGGCTTGAGGCCGTTTTTCTTGTTCTCCTCATCCCAGCGCAGCAGGATTGCCTCCTGGTTGGTGCCGGAACCGACGATCACGCGCTTGCCGGCGACGTCCGGGGCCGATTCGACCTTGGTGACACTGCTGTCCGCCTTGGCGTAGAAGCCGAGCTTGTCCTCACGGTAGCTGGCGAAGTCGAACTTGAGCTTGCGCTCCTCCGTGACGGTGACATTGGAGAGCACAGCCTCATACTTGCCGGAATCGACGCCGAGCGGCCAGTCGGCCCAGGCCGTCGGGACAATGTCTGCCTCCAGGCCCAGGGACTCGGCCAGAGCGACGGCGATATCCACCTCGTTGCCCACCGGGGTCTTGTTGTCGGTGGCGTAAACGGCCAGCGGCGCCGCAAACGGGCTCACCGCCACGGTCAGCTTCCCGTCCTTCTTAATGGCTTCCGGGACGAGCGCGGCGGCCGCGGCATCCACGTCCTCTGGGTTCGACGGCGTCCCCTGCGCGACGAGCGCCTTCACGTCGTCGTCGGTGAGTGCGGTGTCGAAGATCGCGACATCGCGGACGCCGCCCTTCCAGACCCGGTCGGGGTAGGACGACTTGCCGATGTAGGCCACGAGACCGGTGCCGAAGTCGGCGACGGTCCGGGTGGATGCCACGGTGCCGATCTTGGTGCCGTCGAGGTACGCGGTGATCGAAGTGGGGGTGATCACGGTGGTGTACAGCGCCCACGCGTCGGTCGCCGCCGGGCCCTGCACGCCCCGCGCCCCGTCGGTCGGCGAGATACCCCGCTCGAGGGTCCAGGGCTGCGAAATGCGCGGCCCGTCGGTGAGGACGGACTTCACCCGCCCGGCGGGGTTCGCGGGGTTGAGCAGCCAGTACTGCTGCGGGAGGTTCTCGGTCGTGCCGAAGAACATCGCGGCCTGGTTGCCCGCACCCGTGCGGTCCTGCAGCCACGCCGACACCGTGACGGTGCTGCGTCCGTCGAAGAACCCGGTGGGCAGTTCGACGTAGGCGGCGCTCGAGCCGGCCGCGCCGCCCGGGAGCGACAGGGCGTCGCCGTCGACCGCGAATCCGGTGCCCCGGATGACGGCGTCGTGGCCGTGGCCCGAGGCGTCGGGGACCGTCGTCCCGGTCGTGTCGCCGAAGTCGTACGTCGCCACCGGTTCGGGGAGCGGCGCCGCGGTGGCCGCACCGACGGGCGCGAGGCCGCTCAGCAGGACCGCCGCAGCGGCGAGGACGGCACCGACACGGCGGGACGTCCATCCGCGCGTGGGCTCAGGGGAATGGGGGCGTGACAGCACCAAGATCGTCCTCCTCGACGACGGGTGTCCGGCGGGGGCCGGCGCGGAACGTTCAGAATTGTGAGCGCTCACTTTTGCACCATCTTTGAGGCAGTCGAACAGAGATGTCAACCATGGCTCGACATGGAATCGCTCCCATCTCTTCGGGATGTGAGGCCTCACACTCTGCGTGACCTGTCCCGGCGATCCCGCGTCTTGCTGTCCACCGGAGCCGCGGTTCGCTACTGTCGATTCGCCCCGACCCAGGAGACCCGATGGCTCAGACACTCACCGACATGCCGCTCGAGCTGCTGCGCGAGTACCGCCCCGAGCTGCCCGAGCCCGACGGCATGGACGCGTTCTGGGCCGAGACGCTGGCCGAAGCGCAAGCCGCCGCCCGTCCCGCCCGCCTCACCCCCGTGAACGGTCCGGTGCGCGCGCTGTCCGTCCACGACCTGGTGTTCACCGGGTTCGCGGGCGATGAGATCCGCGGGTGGGTCGTGCGCCCGCACGGCGACGAACCCCTCCCCGCCGTCATCGAATTCATCGGATACGGCGGCGGCCGTGGCCTCCCCGGCGACAAGATCGCGTGGGCCGCCGCCGGCTACGTGCACGTCATCATGGACACCCGCGGCCAGGGCTCGAGCTGGAGCATCGGCGACACCCCCGACCCGCACGGCTCGGCGGCCGCCTACCCGGGCGTCATGACCCGCGGTATCCACGATCCCCGCGACTACTACTACCGACGCCTGTACACCGACGCGGCGCGCCTGGTCGACGTCGTCCGCGAGCTTCCCGGCGTGGATGCCGCGCGCATCGCCGTCACCGGGGGCAGTCAGGGCGGCGCGCTCGCGATCGCGGCCGCCGCTCTCGCGGGCGACGCCGTCGCGGCGGTCCTCCCCGACGTGCCGTTCCTCTGCGACATCCCGAACGCGATCCTGCGGACCCCGTCGGCGCCGTTCACCGAGGTGACGCGCTGGCTCTCGATCCACCGCGACGACACCGCCGCCGCCCTGCACACTCTCTCGCACATCGACGCGGCGATCCTCGCCCGACGCATCCGCGTTCCCGCGTTCTTCTCCGTGGCGCTGATGGACGACATCGTGCTGCCGTCGGGAGTGTTCGCGGCCTTCCATTCGCTGGCATCCGAGGATGCCGCGATCGAGGTGTACCCGTACAACGGCCACGAGGGCGGGGGCACGCGGCACTGGGCGCGCCAGGTCGCGTGGCTCGACGCGCGGTTCGGCGTCGCCCCTGGCGCGTGAGTCGCCAAAATTCGTCGCCTTGCCGTGCCGGTAGGCGACAAATCGTGGCGACTCACGCACAGAAGGCACCGCGCCGAGGGGTCAGCGCCAGTCGCTGGGCGCGGGCCGCTTCGTCGACGGCAGCGCCGACGCCGCGGCCCACTCGTGCACCCACGACTCGATGTCGGGCAGCCCCTCGGGGCGCCCGACCGCCGCGAAGAGCTCGTCGTGGGGGACGGTGCCGCCCGAGCGCCGCAGGATGCGCGCGCGGATGATCGCGCGGGCGTAGATCTCGCCCTTCACGACCGCGCGGTGCTCGAGGTACACGGCGCGGTCGTCATGACCGAGCAGACGCGTTTCCAGCTCGAACCGCTGCCACAGCTCGAGCGAGCGGCGGAACGTGATGGTCTCGGCGCTGACCACGGCGTACCAGCCGTGGCCCTTCATCGCGCCGGCCAGGCCCGAGCGGGTCAGCAGGTCCCACCGGCCGAGGTCGAACAGCGACAGGTACCGGCCGTTGTTGAGGTGCCGGAGCAGATCGATGTCGGTGGGCAGGACGCGCAGTCGCATACGCCCGATCGTGTTCGGGTCGACGGGGCCCTCGCGGCGCAGACGGCGCTGCGCGCGGAGGAGGACGAGCAGGGTGCGCCAGAGAACATTCACGACCGGCGAGCGTAGTGATGCCACGAGAGAGTGGCGATTCTCTTGTGTCGAGCCGACAAAGCGACGGCACCCCCGGCCCGCGCCGGGCGGGTGCTGCTCGCTACTGTTGTCGCGTGACCGACGCCGACGCCGCGGTATCCGCGCCCACTGCCCCCGCCGCGCCGCCCCGCCCGAAGCTCGTGCTGACGGCGCTGATCCTCGGAGCGTTGGTGTGCAACATCAACCTCGCGGCGGCCAATATCGCATTGCCCGACATCGGCGACGCCTTCGGCACGGGGCAGACGGCCCTGAACCTCGTCGCCGTCGGCTGCTCTCTCGGCCTGGCCATGTCGGTTCTTTACCTCGGCGCGGTCGCCGACCGCTACGGACGCAAGCAGCTGCTGCTGATCGGCCTGGCATCCACGGTGGTCCTCAGCTTCGTCGCCGCTTTCGCGTCCTCCGTCGAGATGCTCGTCGTCGCGCGCATCCTCACCGGTATCGCGGCGGGCATGGCGTACCCGGTGACGCTCTCACTGATCACGGCGCTGTGGGGTCCGGGAAAGCAGCGCACCGTCGCCATCGCGCTCTGGTCGGCGGTCAGCGCGACCGCGACCGTGATCGGATCGGTCCTCGCCGGCATCCTGCTGCTGTGGCTGTGGTGGGGTGTCGCCTTCTTGCTCGCGGTGCCGTTCGCGATGGCGGCGGTCATCCTCGCATGGCTGTTCGTCCCGTCGCATGTCGCCGAGAACGACGACACGGTCGATCACCTCGGTGGCGTGATCTCCGTGTTCATGATCGGCTCGATCGTGCTCGGGCTGTCGACGGTGTTCGTGCCGACCACGCGCACGTTCGGCGTCATCCTGCTGATCTCCGCTGCCGTTCTGATCGCGCTCTTCGCGTGGCGCCAGCTGACCGCGCGGAGCCCCCTTTACGACCTGAAGGTCGCGCGGCGCCGCATGTTCTGGGCTCCCGCGGCCGCCGGACTCATCGTCTTCGGCTCGCTCATGGGCGCGATGTTCGTCGGGCAGCAGTTCCAGCAGAACATCCTCGGATACTCGACCCTGGAGGCATCCCTCTCGATCGTCCCCGCCGGCGTCGGTCTGCTCCTGGTCGCCCCGCAGTCGGCACGGCTCGTCCTCACTCGGGGGTCCCGCTTCACGATGATGCTCGGGTACGGGTTCGTCCTGGTCGGGTTCGTCACGATGCTCTTCTGGAACGAGACCACGCCGTTCTGGTACGTCTCGATCGCCTACCTCGTGATCGGGATCGGTGCGGGCTTCGCGATGACCCCGGCCTCCCGCGCCATCACCGAGTCCACCCCCGTGCGTCGGATCGGCATGGCCTCTGCCACCGCGGACCTGCAGCGCGACCTCGGCGGATCCGTCATGCAGGGCGTGCTGGGCGCCATCCTCGCCGCCGGTTTCGCGCACGCGTTCGGGAAGCTCATCTCGGAGTCGTCCGAGGCCTCGAGCATCAGCGACCAGGTCACCGCAGCGCTGCAAGCGTCGTACGCCTCAGCGGTGCATGTGGCCGACCAGTACCCGCAGTACAAGGACCAGATCATCCAGGCCGCGCAGCAATCGCTCATGACCGGGGCGATCGCCGCCTACGCCGTGGGTGCCGTCGCGATCGCCCTCGGCGCTGCGGTGGCGTGGTTCTTCCTGCCGAAGAAGTCGAGTGAGCTCGAGCTCATCGCCTCGTACGAGCGAGCGGATGCCGCCCGCGTCTGAGAGAGGGAACGGCGATTCCCCTGTGAGCTGCCGACGCATCGGCGGGATCCGGCTCGCGCGGCGGGTACACCCACGCGACCAGGACGACCGAGACGATTATCAGCAGGAACCACGACGTGAGCTTCGACGCGTCGACGGGATGCCATCCCCCCACTTGCGACGGATAGAGCCACGCCCCCGCGTACGTCGCGATGTTCTCGGCGAGCCAGATGAACAGCGCCACTCCGGCGAAGGCCAGCAGGAGTGGCATCCGGAACGTCCCCCGGAAGAAGCGGAAGTGCAGGGTCGTCCGCCACCACAGGGCCGCCACCGCGAGGATGAGCACCCAGCGCAGGTCGATGATCCAGTGGTGGGTGAAGAAGTTCGCGTAGATCGCGACCGCGACGACCGCGGTGAGCCACCGTCGGGGATAGTGCGTGAACCGCAGGTCGAACAGGCGATAGACCCGCACCATGTAGCTGCCGACGGCGGCGTACATGAACCCGCTGTACAGCGGCACGCCGCCCAGCCGCAGCACCCCGTCGGCCGCGTACATCCAGGAGCCGACGTCGGTCTTGAACAGTTCCATGAGCGTTCCGACGATGTGGAACAGCACGATCACGCGCAGCTCCCGCAGCGTCTCGAGCCGCCCGACGAGCATGCCGACCTGGATGAGAACCGCCGCGATCGTCAGAGCGTCGTTGCGCGCGAGCGCCGCATCGTCGGGGTACCAGAGCTTCGCGGCGAGCAGCACCGCCAGCAGGGCCGCACCGAACACGCACGCCCACGCCTGCTTGAGCACGAAGACCGCGAACTCGACGAGCCGCGCGCGGGCTCCCGTGTCCGGCGCCGAGCGCAGCAGACGGTTCGCGAAGGCGTCGATACGCGCCTCGACCGAGGTGAGGGCGGGGCGCGCGGTCATGCCCGGGATCGTGGCACGCGAGTCTGGCAGGATGCCGGAGCCCTACCGCATCCCGGGGTCCCCTTCGGCCGATTTCATCGTCGCGGAGCACCCGCGTAGAGTCGCGCCATGACTGCGGAGACCCGAACCGACATCGTCGTCCGTCCGGTGCGCGATGTGGATGCCGAGGCCCTCGGCCGCGTGCACGCAACGTGCTGGCACGAGACGTACGACCACCTCATCAGCACGGCCGCCCTCGAGGCGGTTTCCCCCAAGCGCATGGCCGAGCTCTGGACCCACTGGGCCTCCCAGGGCGACGACTACCGCATGCACGCCGCGCTCGTCGACGGCGAGATCGTCGGCTTCGTCGGATCGGGCCCCGCGCGCGACGACGACGCCCCGCGTCCGCGCGAGCTGTACTTCATCTACCTGCTCGACCAGTTCCACGGCACCGGCATCGGACAGCAGTTGTTCGACGCCGCCGTCGAGGACGGCGAGGGCCTCTACCTGTGGGTCGCCGACGACAACCCCCGCGCCCACCGCTTTTACGTGCGCAACGGATTCACGCTCGACGGCGCCAGCCAGGTGCAACCCTTCCTCGGTGAGGAGCTCACCGAGGTGCGTTTCGTCCGCTGACGTGCTGCAGATCTGGGCCCTCGCCGGCATCGGCGAGATCTCTCCGGGCGACGATCTGGTCGCGGTGATCCAGGATGCCGCGGGCGACACGCTCCGTGACGGCGACATCGTCGTGATCACGAGCAAGATCGTCTCCAAGGCCGAGGGCCGGATCCTGCGGGCCGACGACCGAGAGGACGCGATCACGCGTGAGACCGTGCGACTCGTGGCATCCCGGACCTCCCCCGCCGGACATGTGACCCGGATCGTCGAGAATCGCCTCGGGATCGTCTCGGCCGCCGCGGGCGTCGACGCGAGCAACACCCCCGAGGGCACCGTCCTGCTGCTGCCCGAAGACCCGGACGCCTCGGCGCGCGCGATCGCTTCCGGCCTTCGCCTCGCCACCGGCGCGCACGTCGGCGTGCTCATCACCGACACCCTCGGTCGCGCGTGGCGCGAGGGGCAGACCGATCACGCCATCGGCGCCGCGGGCGTGCACGTGTTCGAAGACCTGCGCGGGACGACGGATGCCGAGGGCCGCCCGCTCGTCGTGACCCTGCCGTGCGTCGCCGACGAGCTCGCCGCGGCGACCGACCTCGTCAAGGGCAAGGCCGCGCGCCTGCCCGTCGCCGTCGTGCGCGGACGCCCGGATCTCGTCGGAGACCTGGACCTGCCGGGGGCGCGCTCGATCGTTCGCCCGGCCGAGCGCGACATGTTCGCCCTCGGATCGGACGAGGCGTACGCCGCGGGGTTTGCGGCGGGGTCGACCGCGGGACGGGCCGAGCAGCCGCGCTGAGCGGGCGGAGCTGAGCTGACGCGCTGGGTCGGCGGGGTGCGACGCGCTCAGCGAAACAGAGACCTGCGGTGGGGAAAGACCTGCGGCGGGAGAGACCTGCGGTGGGGCAAGAGCTCGCCAGGCCGTGAGCCGGGGCGATGTCGGACCCTCTCGTTAGTGTTCGAGCATGGGAGTCCGCACACCACCGAGCGACCGGCCGACACCGGTCGACCCGTGGGGTGGAGCGCCCGAACCTGCGGAAGCCGAGCTGCAGGCGGCCGCCGATTCCGCGTGGGCGGTCGAGCTCGGCCTGAGCGACGACCTCGACGCGGGGTTCGCGCACGACCTGAGCGACGGCCCCGGCACGGAGTCCGCGCGCGCCGACGCGCCGAACGATGCGGTCTCCCTCGCCGCGCTCCTGCTCGACCGACTCGATGACCGTGCCCGCGAGCGGCACCGCGCGACGGCTGCCGAGTACGGCCTGATCCATCGTGTCCTCGCCGAAGCCGTCGCCGACCCCGAGCCGTGGGTCGGACCCGATCTCACGCTCGACGGCATCTGGCGCGATCCCCGTGGGCGCACGGCCGCCGCCGTTCGCCGCGACCGACTCGACATGGCCGAGCGCGCGGCGGTCGCCGAGATCGCCGTGCGTCTGCGCGTGGCCGAGCAGACGGTGCGCTCGCGCGCTGCGCACGCCGAAACCCTGCGCGAACGCTGCCCACGCCTCTGGGCCGCGTTCGCCGAGGGAGACGTGTCCGAGCGCCACGCCGTCGAGGCCGCGCAGCTGGCGGCCTCCCTTCCCGACGATGCCGACTCGTGGGAGGCGTTCGACACCGGCGTCCTCGATCGCGCACTCCGGCTCCCCCCGGCCCGGTTCTGCGTCTCGGCCCGCGCCCTGCGCGAACGAGTGCACGCCGAGTCGATCGAGATCCGCCACCGGCGGGCCCGGCATGACCGGGGCGTGTGGATGACGGCCGAGCTCGATGGCATGGCGACGCTCACCGCGCTCCTCCCCGCCGACCGGGCGGCAGACGCGATGACGCGCGTCGACCGCCTCGCCCGCCACCTGAGCACGGCGCCCGACGAAGAGCGCACGCTGACACAGCTCCGCGCCGACGCGTTCGCCGACCTCCTCACCGCGCCCGCGCCGACACCCGACGACGCCGCGAGCGCAGCCGCACCCACGGGAGCCTCCCCCGCGACGACGACCACCGCTTCCGGTCCCGGCGTCATCGTCACGATCCCCGCGCTCAGCCTGCTCGGCGCCGACACCACTCCGGCGACGCTGGACGGTTTCGGCCCCATCGACCTCGACACCGCTCGGCGTCTCGCGGGCGAGGCGACGTCCTGGATCCGCCTGCTCACCCACCCCGTCACCGGCGCACCCCTCGCCCTCGACCGGACGGCCTATCGCGTGCCCGCCGCGCTCCGCCGTTGGCTCGGCATCACCTCGCCAACGTGTGTCTTCCCCGGCTGCGGGCGCCCCGCCCGAGAATGCGACCTCGACCACCTGCGAGCCTGGAGCGAGGGCGGCCCCACCGACGACGAGAACCTCGAACCCGAGTGTCGCCACCACCACCGCATTCGCCACGAGACGCGGTGGGCCCCCGCACGAGATCCCGACACCGGTGAGTTG
>NZ_CAKKMM010000147.1:0-9138 GCF_918698205.1 Microbacterium sp. Bi128
TTCCGGCATCGCGGAGGCCGCAGCCCGCCACCTGGTCCAGCTCGGCCACAGCAAAATCGCCCATATGACCGGCGATGCCGCCTACGACCAGGATTTCCGCCTTCCCGGGACACGCCAGGCGGGCTTCAAGAAAGCCATGCGCGACGCCGGGCTGACGGTCCGTCCGGAGTGGCAGATCTCCGCCGATTTCACGATCCAGGGCGCCTATGCCAACGCCCGTACGCTGCTCGGCACCTCACCGGAGCGCCCCACGGCCGTCTTTGCCGCCTCCGATGAGATGGCGATTGGGACGATCCTCGCTGCCCGGGATTTCGGCCTGCGGGTGCCGCAGGACCTCTCCGTCATCGGCATCGACGGCCATGAACTTGGTGAGGTCTTCGGGCTCACCACGTTCGATCAAGACGCGCGGGGCCAGGGCGCGCTGGCCGTGCGGCGCTTGTTGGCCAGGCTCGACGGCGCCGGAGACGCGGCGGCCCCGCACACCGAATACCCTACGCGCTTTGTCATCCGGTCCAGCACCGCTGTTCCGCCCCTTGACCAAGGACAGATCCGCTAGTCTCCGGCTATTTTCGCCGTGGCGGCGTTCCTGCCCAGTTCCTCGCTCCATTGCCTGGCCGTCTGCCCAGAACGGCCCGGAAAGCCGGGGATGCCCCACGGGTTCTCCGCCCCGGGTCCTCCGAGCAACTGGGAAGCAACGCCTCGATCCGGCCCACAGGCCAAGCAAGCTCAGGCGCCGGCGCCGCCCATGAAGCGAACAAAACGGTCCAGGACGCCGGGCCAGCCGGCCGCGTAGTCTGCCCGGGCGGCCGCGGGATCCTCGGCGCCTTCCCAACCGCTGTGAACCAGGCGTAGCTCTGTTCCCTCGCCGACCGCTTTGAAGGCCACCCGGAGCTCAGTGGACCATATGGCAGTGGTCCCAGGGTGCCAGCTGGCATGGAAGGACAACGGCGGCTGCCAGTCGTCAATGGATCCCCACACGGCTGTCCGGCCGTCATCAGCGGTCTCCATGATGAGGCTCTCCTCGAACTCCACGTAGGAGCCGGCGCCATAGACGCTGTGGTCCTCCAGCGGCCACCAGAGGTGCGTATGTTCGGTGAATCCCACAAAGGCCCGGGCGACGGCGCCGGGTACCACCACCGTGTAGACAACCGGCTCCAGGCCGTCGGCTACCTCCGGCTCGGGGCCATCAGAAGGGTCAACGGGAGCATGGCTGAAGAGGTTATCCATGGGCAACAACTCTACCCGCGCCGCCCAACCGGGCCCGCATGGGGTTTCGGCTTGAGTATTTCGTATGGGTCGTTAAATGCGGGAGGACCCCCACCTGGTGGTGGGGGTCCTCGACCGTTAATGGTGTTCCGGCGGTGACCTACTCTCCCACACCCTCCCGGGTGCAGTACCATCGGCGCTGTGGGTCTTAGCTTCCGGGTTCGGGATGGGACCGGGCGTTTCCCCCACGCTATGACCGCCGTAACCCTTGCTCCGCCACCGTGCCCGCTGTTGGCGGGGGTGGGGAAATCTGTGGTTACAACATGTTCGCTGCGGCCTTGGCCGCAGGTGTGGTGTTGTTATTTTGTTGTGGTTTTGTTCCTGTCGCAACGTGCCGTCGGTGACGGGTTTGTTGTTTGGGAACCACATAGTGGACGCAAGCAGTCTTGTTTCTTTGTACCCTCCCCATGGTGTGAACGTCTTTTGAATCCGTTCACGGGAAGAGTGTGTGGTGTAAGTTATCGGCCTATTAGTACCGGTCAGCTTCACGAGTCGTTAGTCCTCGCTTCCACATCCGGCCTATCAACCCAGTGGTCTGGCTGGGGGCCTCTCACACACAAGGTGTATGGAAATCTCATCTCGAAGCGAGCTTCCCGCTTAGATGCTTTCAGCGGTTATCCCATCCGAACGTAGCTAATCAGCGGTGCACTTGGCAGTACAACTGACACACCAGAGGTTCGTCCGTCCCGGTCCTCTCGTACTAAGGACAGCCCTTCTCAAATTTCCTGCGCGCGCAGCGGATAGGGACCGAACTGTCTCACGACGTTCTAAACCCAGCTCGCGTACCGCTTTAATGGGCGAACAGCCCAACCCTTGGGACCTACTCCAGCCCCAGGATGCGACGAGCCGACATCGAGGTGCCAAACCATGCCGTCGATATGGACTCTTGGGCAAGATCAGCCTGTTATCCCCGAGGTACCTTTTATCCGTTGAGCGACGGCCATTCCACAATGTACCGCCGGATCACTAGTCCCGACTTTCGTCCCTGCTCGAGATGTCTCTCTCACAGTCAAGCTCCCTTGTGCACTTACACTCGACACCTGATTGCCAACCAGGCTGAGGGAACCTTTGGGCGCCTCCGTTACTTTTTAGGAGGCAACCGCCCCAGTTAAACTACCCATCAGGCACTGTCCCTGACCCGGATTACGGGCCGAAGTTAGATGTCCAAAGTGACCAGAGTGGTATTTCAACGATGACTCCACCCGAACTGGCGTCCGGGCTTCAACGTCTCCCACCTATCCTACACAAGCCACTCCGAACACCAATACCAAACTATAGTAAAGGTCTCGGGGTCTTTCCGTCCTGCTGCGCGTAACGAGCATCTTTACTCGTACTGCAATTTCGCCGAGTTTATGGTTGAGACAGCGGGGAAGTCGTTACTCCATTCGTGCAGGTCGGAACTTACCCGACAAGGAATTTCGCTACCTTAGGATGGTTATAGTTACCACCGCCGTTTACTGGGGCTTAAATTCTCAGCTTCGCCTTGCGGCTAACCGGTCCTCTTAACCTTCCAGCACCGGGCAGGAGTCAGTCCGTATACATCGTCTTGCGACTTCGCACGGACCTGTGTTTTTAGTAAACAGTCGCTTCCCCCTGGTCTCTGCGGCCCCGATCCCCTCCCACCAGCAAGTGGTGTTCAAGGTTGGGGCCCCCCTTCTCCCGAAGTTACGGGGGCATTTTGCCGAGTTCCTTAACCATAATTCTCTCGATCGCCTTAGTATTCTCTACCTGATCACCTGTGTCGGTTTGGGGTACGGGCGGCTAAAACCTCGCGTCGATGCTTTTCTCGGCAGCATAGGATCACCGAATCCCCCCATACGGGGGTCCCGTCAGATCTCAGGCATCATGAACGGCGGATTTGCCTACCGTTCGCCCTACATCCTTAGACCGGGACAACCATCGCCCGGCTCGGCTACCTTCCTGCGTCACACCTGTTAATACGCTTGCCTCCCAGGATCAGGTCCCGCGCTCCACCAAAACCCACACACCCCGAAGGGTGCTAGGGCAGGTTTCGGGCGGTTAGTATCCCCTGTTCAGCATGGGCGGTTTTTCGCCGGTACGGGAATATCAACCCGTTGTCCATCGACTACGCCTGTCGGCCTCGCCTTAGGTCCCGACTTACCCAGGGCAGATTAGCTTGACCCTGGAACCCTTGATCATCCGGCGGACGGGTTTCTCACCCGTCTTTCGCTACTCATGCCTGCATTCTCACTCGTGTAGGCTCCACCGCTGGTTTCCACCGCGACTTCACTGCCCACACGACGCTCCCCTACCACTCCAGACGCCTGAACCACAAGGGCTTGGCTAATGTCTGAAATCCACAACTTCGGCGGTGTACTTGAGCCCCGCTACATTGTCGGCGCGGAATCACTTGACCAGTGAGCTATTACGCACTCTTTTAAGGATGGCTGCTTCTAAGCCAACCTCCTGGTTGTCTTCGCAACTCCACATCCTTTCCCACTTAGCACACGCTTAGGGGCCTTAGTTGGTGGTCTGGGCTGTTTCCCTCTCGACTATGAAGCTTATCCCCCACAGTCTCACTGCTGCGCTCTCACTTACCGGCATTCGGAGTTTGGCTGACGTCAGTAACCTTGTAGGGCCCATTAGCCATCCAGTAGCTCTACCTCCGGTAAGAAACACGCAACGCTGCACCTAAATGCATTTCGGGGAGAACCAGCTATCACGAAGTTTGATTGGCCTTTCACCCCTACCCACAGCTCATCCCCTCCATTTTCAACTGAAGTGGGTTCGGTCCTCCACGACGTCTTACCGTCGCTTCAACCTGGCCATGGGTAGATCACTTCGCTTCGGGTCTAGATCACGCCACTGCAACGCCCTATTCAGACTCGCTTTCGCTACGGCTTCCCCACACGGGTTAACCTCGCGACGTAACACTAACTCGCAGGCTCATTCTTCAAAAGGCACGCCGTCACCCCTACACGATCGCTCGCGGAGGCTCCGACGGATTGTAAGCACACGGTTTCAGGTACTGTTTCACTCCCCTCCCGGGGTACTTTTCACCTTTCCCTCACGGTACTGGTCCGCTATCGGTCATTAGGGAGTATTTAGGCTTATCAGGTGGTCCTGACAGATTCGCACGGGATTTCTCGGGCCCCGTGCTACTTGGGATACTTCACCAGGCGGTGCACAACATTTCGGTTACGGGGCTCACACCCTCTACGGCCGGCCTTTCAAGACCGTTCACCTATGCCTGCACTCTCACCTTCCCAGCCCGGCAGAGCTGGAGTGGGAAGTCCCACAACCCCGACCATGCAACGCCCGCCGGCTATCACACATGGAACGGTTTAGCCTGATCCGCGTTCGCTCGCCACTACTGACGGAATCACTATTGTTTTCTCTTCCTGCGGGTACTGAGATGTTTCACTTCCCCGCGTTCCCTCCACGCACCCTATGTGTTCAGATGCGGGTCACCAGGCAGCTCGCGCCCCTGGCGGGGTTTCCCCATTCGGACACCCTGGGATCACAGTCCGGTTATCGACTCCCCCAGGCTTATCGCAGATTCCTACGTCCTTCTTCGGCTCCTAATGCCAAGGCATCCACCGTGTGCTCTTAAAAACTTGACCACAAAAGATCAAGGAGTAATTTTCGAGAGAACCACAGAAACCACCACCATCACCCCAAAAGGCAACAGCGACAGATCCAGGTTCATATTCTTGGAAATTGCTTCTTATAAAAGATGCTCGCGTCCACTATGTAGTTCTCAAACAACAACCCCGTACCACACACCCCACACACACCCCGCCCCCGAAAGAGCAGAACAACCGTGTGATCGGTGCAGCCAGGAAACCAGAAACACAAGTCCCGGAACCACCACGGCCAAAGCCGCAGCAACCCGGTCCTGTTGCCTCAGGACCCAACAGTGTGCCAAACACTACCCAACAGCTCATTCCGGCGTGCGTTCCAGGACACTCTCAAGAGAGCATCCGTACTAGCTGCCGGCCTCTGCCGCCAGGCACCTATTTGTTGATATTCCACCCGTGAGCACCCGCCGCAGAACTTGCGTCTGCGCAACGGGCGTACTCCTGACAACCCCACCACACGGACATAACGCCCGGCAGGGTGGTTGTAGGTGCTCCTTAGAAAGGAGGTGATCCAGCCGCACCTTCCGGTACGGCTACCTTGTTACGACTTAGTCCCAATCGCCAGTCCCACCTTCGACAGCTCCCTCCCACAAGGGGTTAGGCCACCGGCTTCGGGTGTTACCAACTTTCGTGACTTGACGGGCGGTGTGTACAAGGCCCGGGAACGTATTCACCGCAGCGTTGCTGATCTGCGATTACTAGCGACTCCGACTTCATGGGGTCGAGTTGCAGACCCCAATCCGAACTGAGACCGGCTTTTTGGGATTAGCTCCACCTCACAGTATCGCAACCCTTTGTACCGGCCATTGTAGCATGCGTGAAGCCCAAGACATAAGGGGCATGATGATTTGACGTCGTCCCCACCTTCCTCCGAGTTGACCCCGGCAGTCTCCCATGAGTCCCCGCCATTACGCGCTGGCAACATGGAACGAGGGTTGCGCTCGTTGCGGGACTTAACCCAACATCTCACGACACGAGCTGACGACAACCATGCACCACCTGTGAACCGGCCCCAAAGGGGAAGGACTGTTTCCAGCCCGGTCCGGCCCATGTCAAGCCTTGGTAAGGTTCTTCGCGTTGCATCGAATTAATCCGCATGCTCCGCCGCTTGTGCGGGCCCCCGTCAATTCCTTTGAGTTTTAGCCTTGCGGCCGTACTCCCCAGGCGGGGCACTTAATGCGTTAGCTACGGCGCGGAAAACGTGGAATGTCCCCCACACCTAGTGCCCAACGTTTACGGCATGGACTACCAGGGTATCTAATCCTGTTCGCTCCCCATGCTTTCGCTCCTCAGCGTCAGTTAATGCCCAGAGACCTGCCTTCGCCATCGGTGTTCCTCCTGATATCTGCGCATTTCACCGCTACACCAGGAATTCCAGTCTCCCCTACATCACTCTAGTCTGCCCGTACCCACCGCAGATCCGGAGTTGAGCCCCGGACTTTCACGGCAGACGCGACAAACCGCCTACGAGCTCTTTACGCCCAATAATTCCGGATAACGCTTGCGCCCTACGTATTACCGCGGCTGCTGGCACGTAGTTAGCCGGCGCTTCTTCTGCAGGTACCGTCACTTTCGCTTCTTCCCTACTGAAAGAGGTTTACAACCCGAAGGCCGTCATCCCTCACGCGGCGTCGCTGCATCAGGCTTGCGCCCATTGTGCAATATTCCCCACTGCTGCCTCCCGTAGGAGTCTGGGCCGTGTCTCAGTCCCAGTGTGGCCGGTCACCCT
The DNA here is from genome assembly GCF_918698205.1 of Microbacterium sp. Bi128. NCBI lineage: Bacteria > Bacillati > Actinomycetota > Actinomycetes > Micrococcales > Microbacteriaceae > Microbacterium > Microbacterium sp. Bi128. The sequence continues at coordinate 6,598 of NZ_CAKKMM010000147.1, forward strand.
CTCAGGCCGGCTACCCGTCGTCGCCTTGGTGAGCCATTACCTCACCAACAAGCTGATAGGCCGCGAGTCCATCCAAAACCACAATAAAGCTTTCCACCCCCCACCATGCGATGAGGAGTCATATCCGGTATTAGACCCAGTTTCCCAGGCTTATCCCAGAGTTAAGGGCAGGTTACTCACGTGTTACTCACCCGTTCGCCACTAATCCCCGGTGCAAGCACCGGATCATCGTTCGACTTGCATGTGTTAAGCACGCCGCCAGCGTTCATCCTGAGCCAGGATCAAACTCTCCGTTGAAGTAAAACAGACACAACATGCGCCCCCGGGAAAACGGGATGCACACGCTGCACAAAATTTGAAACCAGCCAAATAACACCAGACCACACCACGGGGTGGCGGGCCCGGCAAATTCAACCAATTCAATACAATAAATTGGTATCAACAAACTTGGCACACTATTGAGTTCTCAAACAACAGACACATTCGAATACTTGCCGAAACAATTCATTTCCATGAATTCTTTATTCCGCTTTTCTTCGCTGCGATGTTTACAGCTTATTTCATTCATTTCCACTTTGCAAATTCGCGATTTTCATCGGAATTTCGCTTTGCGGAGCGAATCCGCCCAGCAGAATTGAAGCAATTTTCATTATGTGCGCCTGGCGCATGAAGAATTGCTTCTCATTTGTGGGGGTTTGTCACCACTCAACGGCGGCAACTCAGAAAACAATACACGCTCCTCCCCGGCCGTGCAAATCGGCCGGGAAGGAGCGTGCAGGTGCGTTTTCGGTACCAGTCAGGATCCGCTACCAGTCAGGATCCCGTGCTGGTCAGGGCGCGGCGACTTCCACTGTTGCCAGGTTCTTCTTGCCCCGGCGCAGAAGCAGGTAGCGCCCGTGCAGCAACTCGCTGGCCGCAATAACGGCGTCCGGGTCAGATACCTTCGCATTGTTGACGTAGGCGCCGCCCTCCCCCACAGTGCGGCGGGCGGCGGACTTGCTCTCAGACAGACCGGAGGCGACCAGCAGCTCGATGATGCCCAGGGCGCCGGCGTCAACCGTGGCGGAGGGCAGCTCGGAGGTCGCCGCCTTCAGTGTCGCTTCGTCCAGTACGGAGAGGTCGCCGTTGCCGAACACCGCGGCGGAAGCCGCAATGACCTTCTCCGTGGCGTCCACGCCATGGACGAGCGAAGTCACCTCGTAGGCCAGCTTTCGCTGGCCCTCGCGGGCGAAAGGCCGTTCGGCGATCGCGAGCTCCAGTTCCTCAATCTCGGCGCGGCTCAAGAAGGTGAACACTTTGAGTCGGTCCGCGACGTCGGCGTCCGCCGTGTTGAGCCAGAACTGGTAGAACGCGTACGGGCTGCACATGGTTGGATCCAGCCAGATCGCGTTGCCCTCGCTCTTGCCGAACTTGGTGCCGTCAGAGTTGGTGATGAGCGGCGTTCCCAGGGCGTGGACGTGCTTGCCCTCAACCTTGCGGATGAGCTCGGTGCCACTGGTGAGGTTGCCCCACTGATCCGAGCCGCCGGTCTGCAGCATGCAACCGTAGTCGCGGAACAACTGAAGGTAGTCCATGCCCTGCAGGATCTGGTAGCTGAACTCCGTGTAGCTGATGCCTTCGTCGGAACTGAGGCGGGAGGCAACGGCGTCCTTGCGGAGCATGGTGCCGACACGGTAGTGCTTGCCGATCTCGCGCAGGAAGTCGATGGCGCTCAGGGGCGCCGTCCAGTCCAGGTTGTTGACCATCCGGGCCGCGTTGTCGCCCTCGAAGCTCAGGAACCGACGGACCTGGGCCTGAAGGTAGCCCACCCACTCGGACACGGTGTCCTTGGTGTTCAGGGTGCGTTCCGCCGTCGGACGCGGATCACCGATCAAGCCCGTGGAGCCGCCCACGAGTCCGAGTGGCTTGTGGCCGGCCAACTGGATCCGGCGCATGAGCAGCAGCTGGACCAGGTTGCCCAGGTGCAGGCTCGGCGCGGTCGGATCGAAGCCGCAGTAATACGTCACGGGGTCGCCGGCGAGGAGCTTTTCGAGCTCCGCCTCATCCGTGGAGACGTGGACAAGGCCGCGCCATTTCAGCTCCTGCCAGATATTGGCAAAGCTGGGATCGTTCTGCTGGGCATCGAGAATATTTAGCTGGGACACGGAATCTAAGTTAGCAGGATCAACCGGGCCGCAGCGCAGGTGACGCCCGCCGGCCCGGGCCTACTCCTCGATGCCTGCCGGGACTCCGGCGGCGGCGATGAGCCGCAGGCGCTGGGTGGGCCGGGTCATGGCCACGTACAGGTCACCCACCCGGCCGTGCTCGTGGTTGAGCATGTCGGTCGGTTCCAGGACCACGACGCCGTCGAATTCCAGCCCCTTCGCCTCGCGGGGACTGATCACCACGATGTCCTGCGCGTAACTCCCGGCGCCCGTCCCGACCCGGTGGCCGTACACGGCCCGCAGTGCCGCGCTGGCCTCGGGGAGAAGGCCGCCGTCGGCGATGACCGCCAGCAGGCCGCCCTCGATGGCGTCCAGTTCCTCCGGAAGCACCTCGACG
>NZ_CAKKMM010000148.1:0-9071 GCF_918698205.1 Microbacterium sp. Bi128
GAGCGTGCGGCGAACGATGTCGCGCCGTGTCGCATCGGCGAGCGCGTGGAAGACGCGGTCGATGTCGGTGTCGGTGGGGGTGCGTTGTTCAACCATTTGGTTGGACGTTAGCAGGGGGCGAGCGTGGGGGCAAGACACCCTCACCCGCCTTTTTGCACCCCGTCCGATATCCATTCACCCGCATCCATCTGTCTCTCGCGGGCGTAGGCTCGAAGCAGAGGACGGGACCGTCCGAGAAGATCTCCCGGCACCGCGCCCGCCCGGGAAGAAGCCCACCCATGGCTCAATACGACGTCTCGAACCGCTCGGCGATCGTCACCGGAGGTGGCAGCGGAATCGGCCGCTCGACCGCCCTGCTCCTGGCCCACAACGGCGCCGCCGTGGTCGTGAACGACCTCAACGCCGACAACGCGAACGCGGTCGTCGACGAGATCCGCGCCGCCGGCGGCACCGCCCAGGCCTCCGTGGGTGACGCCACCGACAGCGCGTGGATCGCGTCGTCGGTCGAACTCGCCAACACCCTCGCCCCGCTGCGCATCGGCGTCAACAACGCCGGGATCGGCGGCGCCGCCGCCCCGACCGCGGAGTACACCGAAGAGGCCTGGGACAAGGTCATCGCGATCAACCTCAACGCGGTGTTCCGCAACATGAAGGCGCAGATCCCCTCGATCCTCGCCAACGGCGGCGGCTCCGTCGTCAACATCGCGTCGATCCTCGGCAGCGTCGGCTTCGCCACCTCGCCCGCCTACGTCGCCGCCAAGCACGCCGTGGTCGGCATGACGAAGACGGCGGCGCTGGAGTACTCGGCGCACGGCGTGCGCGTGAACTCCGTCGGCCCCGGCTTCATCGACACGCCGCTCCTCAGCGCGCTCGACGACGACACCAAGGCGTTCCTCGTGGGCAAGCACCCCATCGGCCGCCTCGGCAAGCCTGACGAGGTCGCGCACCTCATCGCGTTCCTCGCCAGCGACGCCGCGAGCTTCATCACCGGCAGCTATCACCTCGTCGACGGCGGCTACACCGCCGCCTGATCCCGGATGCCGCGGCGGCGGGGCATGCGTCCCGGTCGTCGCGGCGCGATCAGGGCGCGACCGACTCCTCGAGCGGCCCGTCCGGCAGCACCACCCACCCCTCGCGTCGCGCGATCTCGAGGTCGACGGCAGCCGGCCGCGCGAACCTCCCCAGCGCTCCCGCGCGGGTCGCGAGTGCCGCGATCAGCGCGTCGAACGCGTCCCCTGACGACACCGCGAGCGCAGCGAACGGACCCACGTCGAGCCACCGCGCCCGCTCCTGCAGCGTGTCGAGCAGGGTCGCCCGGCGGGTGGCATCCACCCGGTACTTCGTCGTGTCGAAGCCCCAGATCCGCAGCGCGCCACCGGGATAGACCTCGAACAGCCGACCCTCGGCCGCGCGGTCCACGGGAAATCCCGACGCCGCGAGACGGCGCAACAGGCCCGCGCCGCGCAGCGCGGTCACCCCGAGCCGGTCGGTCGAGACGCTCAGCGGCCACCGCCCGATGCGGTCGCGCACGACGACGTCGGTGCGGCGGTACACGAGCCCGCGCCGCCAGTCGGCGCCGCCGTCGACCTCGCCGAGCTGCGGCTGCTCGCCGAGGTGATGTGCCCCGACGAAGTCGACGAACGCGTCGGGCCACCCCAGCGGACAGTCCAGTCCCAGCCAACCGTCCGGGCCCACGGATGCCACGATGTCGACGTCGTCGACACCGACCTGCAGCCGTACGAGCCGGGCTCTGCCGGGCGCCCACTCGATCTCGGCGAGCGCCGTCCCGGGCACCCCGGCGGCGAGGTCGACGCCGATCGTTCTCATCCCGGCAGAGTACGCGGGGGCGCCGACACCGCGGCGCCATCCTCCCCACCGAGGACGAGAACCTGTCAGGATCGACCCATGCCCACGGAAGACGACCTCCCCGACTCGCTCGAGCCGGGCGAGAGCGTCCCGCCGCGAGACGAACCACCCGCTCCCCCGTCCCCGCGGGGAGACCTGCGCGTGGTCTCGATCATCGCCATCGTCACGGGCGCGATCGTGGTGGCGTGGCACATCTTCCTGGTGTCGGTGAGCGCCGTCGCCGAGTTCGATCAGCTGCTGTGGATCCAACTGGGCATCTGGGTTCTCGCCCTGGTGTCGTTCGTGACCGGCATCCTGAGTCTGAACGCACGGATGGCGCGGGAGCTCGCCGCGGCCGGATTCATCGCGGGTGTCGCGGCCTTCTTGCTGTCGCTGTCGATCGGGCTGTTCAGCACCGCGGTCTTCTTGAACTGACGAGCGGCTCGGCAGCGGCGAGGAATGCGCCACGGCTCTGGACGGTTGCCCGAGGCATGATGTCGCCGCCCGATGCCCTGGAGCGCGCCCTCGCCTCCCTCGACGTGCGGGCCGGATCGACCCGGCGCAGCTCCCTCGCGGTCAGTGGAGACGTCATGCTCCCGACGGGGTCGACGACCCTCGTCTATGTGCGCGCGGGTGAGATCACCGGCGACCTCGCCGCGGGAACGAGCTGCCAGGTCGATGCCCCGACCGGCGACGGGCACCCGGTGAGCGGTCGCCGCACCCTCCTCGCGGGCGATGCCGCCGTCTCGCTCGGATGCCGCCGGCTCGTCCTCTCGTCCCAGTCCGGCGCCGAGGTGACCGTCGTCACGGCCGAGATCACGCCGACCGAGGTCGTGGCATCCCTCCCCGCCATCGTCCTGGTGACCGGCTTCGCGCGTCTGGAACCCGCCGCAGCCGCCCTCGCCGGCAGCCTGGGCTCGGGTCCCGACGCCCTCTCGCCCGAACGCCCCGGCGACGCCGTCGTGTGCCGGCTGATGATCCGCACGGTTCTGCTGTCCGCGGTCCGCGCGTGGGCGTCGACGGGTCAGTGGCCCGCCCCCATCACCGATCCCTTCCTCGCCCGTGTGGCTGCCGCGGTCGCCGCCGACCCCGGCCGGGACTGGTCGGTCGAGCACCTGGCATCCCTCGCCGCGATGTCGCGGAGCGTGTTCACCGAGCGCTTCCGCGACGCGGTGGGACGCTCGCCGGCCGGATACGTCACCGAGGTCCGTGTGCGGGAGGCCAAGAGACTCCTGGATGCCGGATCCTCGGTGTCCCAGGTCTCCCGCGCGCTCGGCTACGCCAGCGACGAGGGCTTCCGGCGAGCCTTCCGCCGTCACACCGGGGTGGCCCCGTCGGCGTGGCGGGCGGGCGCGCTCACGGCCTGAGCGCCGCAGACGTCCGCCGCAGCGACATCCCGAACAGCGCGGCGCCGACGACGAGCAACAGGATGCCGATGACATCCACCGTCACGACTCCGGCGGTGTCGACGAGCAGGCCGCCGACGCCTGCGGCGATCGTGATCGCGAGCTGGAACCCGGTGACCACGAGGCTCCCCCCGGCCTCGAGGCGATCCGGCATCCGCTTGCCGACCCAGGTGTTCACGATGATGAGCCACGACGAGAAGAAGAACCCCCAGACGACCACCGCGGCGACCACGGCGGCGAGCGCACCCGGGAGCAGCACGACGACCGCGATGGCGGCGGCGATCACCAGCGGTCCCGCCACGGCGAGCCGACCGAACGCCCGGTCGACGATCATTCCGATGACGATGTTGCCGACGAACCCGCCCACGCCGAAGGCCGCCAGAAGCAGAACGACGGTCCCCGGGTCGACGTCGGGGATGCGCTCCAACGACAGCCGCACGTAGGTGTAGGCGAGGAAATGCCCGAGCACCACGAAGACGTGGCCCATCATCCCGACGAGGTTCCCCGGGCGGAGGAGCGTGTCGCCGAGGATGCGCAGGCTCGACACCGTGACCGCGGGCACGGGGGGCAGGACGACGCGCACCGCCACCCCCACGACGGCGGTGGCGACACCGACCACGAAGAACGTCGCGCGCCAGTCGAGCATCTCGCTGAGGGCGACGCCGAGCGGCACACCCGCAACCGTGGCGAGCGAGAGGCCAGCGGAGGTGAACATCACGGCCCGACCGATGCGTCCGGGGGCGGCCAGCGTCGCCGCCGCGAGGATCGACATCGACCAGAACGTGCTGATCGCGGCACCGAGCAGGAACCGCGCCGCGAGGATCGCGATCAGACTCGGCGCTACGGCGACCACGACGCTGGAGACGGCGGCCGCCATCGCTGCGGCGGTCAGCAGCAGGCGCCGATCGAGGCGGGGGACGAGGATGCCGATGGTCGGTGCGACGAGAAGACCCGCGAGGGCTGTGACCGTCACGGTCTGCCCCGCTTGCCCCGGGCTGATCCCCAGGCTGACCGCGATCTCGGTGAGCACGCCGTTGGGGAGGAACTCCGCGGTCACGAGCAGGAAGCTCAGGAGCATGAGGACGACGAGACCGCCGTACCTCATGGTGGACGGCGCGGAAACGGGAACCGGGGCTGTCGTGGTCATTCCTCGATGCTCGCGGGCGCGCGCCGTCCGCGCCCGACCGAACGTCCGCGGCATCCGACCATTCGTCCGCGGCCCCGCCCGGGCGCGACGCCGCGCGGGTGGCAACGGTGAGGTCAGCCGTGGACCGGCACCCCGACGTATCGCGCCGACGGCCGGATGATCTTGCGGTCGCGGGCCTGCTCGAGCACGTGCGCCGTCCACCCGACCGTCCGCGCGAGGGCGAACGTCGGCGTGAACATCTCGGGCGGGATGCCGCACTCCTCCATGACCACCGCCGCGTAGAACTCGACGTTGGCGTGCAGCGACCGGTCGGGCTTGTGCGCGGCGAGCAGGCGCTCCGCGGTCTGCTGGAACGCCAGCGCTTGCGCGACCCGCGGGCCGCCGAACCCTTCCGCGACGGTCCGCAGCAGCGCGGAGCGCGGATCGGTCGTGCGGTACACCGCGTGCCCGAACCCCATCAGCCGACGGCCGGCGGCGAGCTCGCCGCGGATCCACGGCTCGGGGTCGTCGCCGGCCCGGTCGAGGCTGTCGAGCGCCCGGGCCGGCGCCCCGCCGTGCAACGGTCCGGAGAGGGCGCCCAGGGCGCCGGTGAGGCACGCCGCCATGTCGGCCCCGGTCGACGCGATGACTCGGGCGGTGAAGGTCGAGGCGTTGAAGCCGTGGTCCATCGCCGCGATGAGGTACGCCGTCAGCGCCCGCTCGTGGGCCGCGTCGGGTGCCCCGCCGGTGAGCGCCGCGAGGTACGCCTCGACCGTTCCGGACCCGGCCAGCGGCCCCGGATCGCTTCCGCGCGCCACCGCCGCGAGCACGCGCGGAGCGACCGCGGCGAAGGCGATCGCGTCGTCGGCCCGGGCGTCCTCGTCCAGGTCGTACAGGGGTCGGCTCCCCCGGACGGATGCCACGAGCGGCCAGGCCGCGCGGAGCCCGGTGAGCGGATCGTCGGTGCGCGCGGCGACCGTCTCGATGAGATCCCCGACCCCCGGGTGAGCGTCGAGCTCAGCCACCCGACCCAGGAACGCCGCCCGCCGCTCGGCATCCGGAAGCGCGCCCACGACCAGCAACTGCCACACCTCCTCGAACGACCGCTCGCGCGCGAGGTCCACCGCCGAGTATCCGCGGTAGTGGTAGACCCCGGCCTCGCCGTCCACGTCGCCGATGGTGGTTTCGGCGGCCACTACCCCGGTCAGCCCCCTGGGCACATCGATCAGCTCGCTCATGCGCTCAGTGTGCGAACATGACGCCCACACCGTCAACGTTGATCGGATCAATGTGCCCGCTCCGCTCCCCCGTCTCACGGCCTCCCAGGCCGCCGCGCGCCTGGGGGTCAAACCCGCGACGCTGTACGCCTACGTCTCGCGCGGGCTCCTCGCCCGCACGCGCGACGTGCACGGCTCGACGTTCGACGCGCTCGAGGTCGAGGCCTTCGCGGCCTCCCGTCGGCGCACGGCCTCCCGACCTCCCGCCCATCCGACGACCGGGATGCCGCTCGCGATCGTGCGCACCGACGTCGCCGACATCGAGGACGGCGAACTGCTCTACCGGGGCCGGCGCGCCCGCGACCTGACCGAGCGGCCGTTCGCCGAGGTCGTCGCATGGCTCTGGGACGCGCCGCGGCAGGACGCCCCGGATGCCGCGATCGCGGCGGCATCCGCCGTCGTTCAGGCCCTGCCGTCGGGCGCCGGAGCCCTCGATCGCATTCGCGCCGCCGTCGCCGGATTCGGCGCCGCCGACCCGCTGCGTCACGACGCCGACCCGGCGACGCTCCACAGGATCGGCTGGACCCTGCTCATCGGACTGCCTCGCGCGCTCGGCGGCCCCGAGGACGACGACGTCGCACGGTCGCTGGCCGGCATCTGGGGTGCACCAGAGGCGACGACGGTCCGCGCCGTCAACGCGGCGCTCGTGCTGCTCATCGACCACGACCTCGCGGTCTCGACGTTTGCTGCGCGGGTCGCCGCCTCCGCCCGGGCCGACGGGTACGCGGCGATCGGGGCCGCCCTCGGGGCCGCGGACTCTCCGCTGCACGTCGGCGCCGCGACACGTACCGCCCGCCTGCTCGCCCGGGTCCGCGCGGGCGTCGAGCCGGAGCGGGCCCTGGCCGAGGCGGTGCACGACGGGCGCGGCATCCCGGGCTTCGGTCACCCGCTCTACGGCGGCGTCGACGATCGCGCCGACGCACTGCTGCCCCTCGTGGACGCTCTTCCAGACGGCGAGGCGACGCGCGCCGCCGTCACCGGACTCACCGAGGTCGTCGCCGCCCGATCGGGGCTGAAGCCGAACGTCGATCTCGCCCTAGCCGCGGTGGCGACCGGGGCGGGGCTGCCCGCGGACGCCGCGAGCGCGATCTTCGTGCAGGGCCGCCTCGCGGGGTGGATCGCGCACATCGCCGCCGAGTACCGCGAGCCCGCGATGCGCCTGCGCCCGCGCGGGGAGTACGTCGGCCCCTAACCCGCGGCCCCATGTCTCGGTCCTTAGACCCGTGTGCGGGGCTCCGGAGAGATCTCGCTCGGGAAGCTGAATCCGTGGCTCGGCAGGCAGCCCGGCCCCGAATCTCCGGAGCCCGGCACAACGCCCCCGCCGCACCCCCGGCTCAGCGCCCGTTCGTCTCCCAGCCCCGGGCCATCTCGACGACGGCGGCGACCGCGGCCTCGGTGTCGGCGGGAGTCCCGCCCGCACGGCCGGCGACCAGCCCCGCGACGAAGGCGCTCAGCGGAGCGGCGGGACGGGCGACGCCGTTCGCGACGTCACGGGCGAGGTCGAGGATCAACGCGATGGGGATGTCGCCCTCGGCCAGGCCGAACCGCTCGGCGAGCGCGGCGCTCCAGTCGTCGAGCGCCTCGGGCGGCAGGGTGCGGGATTCGGTCACGGCTCCTCCTCGGGCTCGCTCGCGGCTGTTCCTCCAGCCGCGGTCAGATCGTCCCACGTGTCGATGTCGCGCGACACCTCCGCCGGCGCATCGACGAGCGCGATCCGCAGCCCGCCGAGGAGCGTCCGCATCGCGGCATCCCGTCCCCCGTTCTCGAGCCCGGATGCCATGCACCGCAGCGCCGCGGTGCGGTACCGGCCCGTGAGCCACTGCGGTCGGCCGTCGGAGCTCAGGCATACGCCGTCGGCGTCCGCCGGGATGGCGGGGAGCGCCGCGACCGCCTGGGCCGGGGCGACGAGATCGCACGCGAGCACGAGAACCTCGTCGGCGCGAACGACGGGGAGCGCCGCCACCACCCCGGCGACGGGTCCGCCGAACGGCGGGTCCTCCGCGATCCACTCCACGTCGAGCGCGGCGTCGAGCACGGGAGCGACGACGAGGATCCGCTGCGCCCCGCCGGCGCGCGCGGCGGCGATCGCGGCCGCGAGCAGCGTGCTCCCGCCGACACGGAACAGCGGCTTCGCGGCCCCGTCCACCCGGGATCCGCGGCCCCCGGCGAGGAGGATCGCGTCCACGCTCACAGCAGCAGCACCTCGACCGTGTCGCCCGGCTGCAGGTCGCGGTCGCCGGGCGGGATGACGGCGTACGCCTCGGCATCCCCGAGCCCCCGCGTGGAGCCGCGGGTTCCGGGCGCGGGCGGCACCGCCCGCCAGCGGGTGGGATCGGTGCGGTCGAGGCGCACGGGCACGTACTGCACGCGGTCGGGACGCACGCGCCAGCCCTCGGCGAGCACGACGCGCAGCGCCGGGCGCCCGGCATCCGTGTCGCCCTCGAGCGCCCGCAGCGCCGGACGGACGAACACCTCGAACGACACCGCGGCACTCACGGGGTTGCCGGGGAGGCCGAACACGAGCGTCCCCGCGGGCGTCCGTCCGAAACCTTGGGGCCGCGCCGGCTGCATCGCGACCTGATCGAACCGCAGCAGGTCGCCGAGGCTGTTCTTGACGACCTCGTACGCCCCCGCGCTCACCCCACCCGAGAACACCACGACGTCGACGCCGAGCCTCTCGGCCTCGACGATCATCCGGCGCGGGCCGTCACCGTCGTCGCCGATGCTCGCGCGCAGCACGACCTCGGCGCCGGCCTCCTCGGCGAGTCCGGCGAGCAGGAAGCTGTTGGACTCGGGGATCTGCCCGTGCCGCAGCGCCGACCCCGGCGCGGCGAGCTCCGACCCCGTCGACACCACGGCCACGCGCGGCGCACGCGCGACCTCGACGGAAGAGATCCCGGATGCCGCGATCGCGGCAATGCGCGCCGCGGTGAGCCGCACGCCGGCGGGCACGACGACGTCGCCCGCGCGCGTGTCCGATCCGCGGCGGCGGATGTGGGCACCGGGTCCGCGCGGTGCCGTGACCACGACGGCGTACGCCAGCGAGTCGGCGAGACCGTCCCGGGTGTCCTCGAAGGGCACGATCGCCGTGGCATCCGTCGGGACCGGCGCCCCCGTCATGATCCGCGCGGCCTCACCCGGGCGCAGGGCGGGATCGTCGGACGTGCCCGCCGGCAGGTCGGCGACGACGCGCAGGGACGCGGGCAGCGCCGAGAGGTCGCCGATGCGGACCGCGAAGCCGTCCATGGCGGAGTTGTCGAAGCCCGGTACGTCGACCGCGGCGCGCACCGGATGCCGCAGCACTCGGCCCCGGGCCCCCTCGAGCGTGCGTTTCTCGGGGGCGAGGGGCGCGACGGCCGACAGGATCGCGGCCAGGTGCGTCGAAACCTCGATCACAGCGCGCCTGCGGAATGGAGG
>NZ_CAKKMM010000149.1:0-9049 GCF_918698205.1 Microbacterium sp. Bi128
GACCTCGGTGTACGCCTCGATCCAGGCGTCGCCGTCGTCGGGGCAGAGGAACGTCGTTCCGAAGACCATGACGCTCGCGACGGGCGCCTCGGCGGACGTGCGGTCGTCGCCCTGCAGATCGGCGGGGACGAGCTGGGCGAACAGGGGCGACGTGGCCACGTGCGTCCGCAGCAGGTCGGCGTCGATCGCGTGGGCGTTCAAGATCGCGGTCTCGCAGGCGTCGGCGGCGAGGGCCAGCGAGAGGCTCTCCTCCTGCGCGGTCCACGTGGCGCCCTGCTCCTCGACGTACGCCTTCTGCTGGGCGATGAACTCCTTCTGCTCGGGGGTGACGGCCACGAGCGGTGTGCCGTCCAAGGGCAGCTGCTGCTCCTCGAAGAACCGGTCGCGCTCGGCGAACGCGTCGCCCCACTCGTCGCCGGCGTCGGGGCTGGCCGAGGCGTCGGGAAGCGGCGCCGGGCTGGACGGGTCGGCGGGTGCCGTGAGGGGCGCTCCGGCTCCCTCGGGGCCGAGGGGGCTCGGGAGTCGGATGCACCCGGTGGTGGTGCCGAGCGCCATGGCGACGATGAGCGACAGGACGAGGGGACGGACGCGAGCCTTCATCTGGCCACCGTAGCCGCGTGACCGTCGATCGATCGGCGGGGTTGCGCGGCGGAGGTCAGGCGTTCCAGGCGGCGGCGACCGTGCGCCGCACGTCGCCCAGCAGCTGCGGTAGCGCCTTGGTCTTGGCGATGATCGGGAAGAAGTTGGCATCCGACGCCCACCGCGGAACGATGTGCTGGTGCAGGTGCGCGTCGACGCCGGCGCCCGCGATCGCCCCCTGGTTCATTCCGAGGTTGAAGCCGTCGCAGCGCGACACTTCGCGGAGGACCCGCATCCCCCGCTGCGTCAGGGCCCCGATTTCGGCGACCTCTTCGTCGGTCGCCTGGTCGTACGTCGCGATGTGACGGTACGGGCAGACGAGCAGGTGTCCCGAGTTGTACGGGAACAGGTTCAGCAGGACGTACGCGCTCTTCCCGCGCGCGACGATCAGGCCGTCCTCGTCGGACTTGCCCGGAGCCGCGCAGAACGGGCAGTTGAGTTCCATCGGTTCACGCCCGGCCGAGATGTACGCCATGCGGTGCGGCGTCCACAGGCGCTGGAACTCGTCCGGCACGCCCGGAAGCTCCGCGGCGGCGACGAGGGCCTCGTCGCCGGACGCGGTGGCATCCGGTTCTGTCGTCACGCGAGGTCCTCGGCGGTGTCGACCAGTGCGCGGCCCGCGATCGCGCCGGTGATGCGCGTGACGGCCTCGTCGACGGGGATGCCGTTGAGCTGCGTGCCGTCGCGGAAGCGGAACGAGACCGTGCCACCGGCGCGGTCCTGCTCGCCGGCGATCAGCTGCAGCGGCACCTTCTGCGTGGTGTGCGTGCGGATCTTCTTCTGCATGCGGTCGTCGCTGTGGTCGACCTCGGCGCGGACGCCCTTCGTGCGCAGCTCGGCGACGATGCCGTCGAGATACTCGCCGTACTCCTCGGCCACGGGGACGGCGACGACCTGCACGGGCGAGAGCCACACGGGGAAGGCACCGGCGTAGTGCTCGAGCAGGATCGCGAAGAAACGCTCCACCGAACCGAACAGGGCGCGGTGGATCATCACGGGGCGGTGCTTCTCGCCGTCCGGGCCGGTGTACTCGAGTTCGAACCGCTCGGGCTGGTTGAAGTCGAGCTGGATCGTCGACATCTGCCACGTGCGCCCGATCGCGTCGCGGGCCTGCACCGAGATCTTGGGGCCGTAGAACGCCGCGCCGCCCGGGTCGGGCACGAGCTCGAGACCGGAAGCCTCGGCGACCTCGCGGAGGGTCTCGGTCGCCTCGGTCCACAGCGCGTCGTCGCCGATGAACTTGGGGTTGCCCTCTTCTTTCGTCGAGAGCTCGAGGTAGAAGTCGTTCAGGCCGTAGTCGCGCAGCGTCTGGAGCACGAAGTCGAGGCTGTGGGTCAGCTCGCCCTTGACCTGACCGGCGGTGACGTAGATGTGGGTGTCGTCCTGCGTCATGCCGCGCACGCGGGTGAGGCCGGCGAGGGTGCCGCTCTTCTCGTAGCGGTAGACCGACCCGAACTCGCTCAGGCGCAGCGGCAGCTCGCGGTAGCTGCGTCCGCGCGAGCGGAAGATCAGGTTGTGGAACGGGCAGTTCATGGGCTTGAGGTAGTACTCCTGGCCCTCGCGCGACACGTGCCCGTCGGCATCCACGACCTCGTCGAGCACCATCGGGGGGTACATGCCGTCGGCGTACCACTGCAGGTGACCGCTGGTCATGAACAGGTCGCCCTTGGTGATGTGGGGCGTGTTCACGACCTGGTACCCGCTGGCGAGCAGGCGCTCGCGCATGTACCGCTCGATCTCGTACCGGATGATCCCGCCCTTGGGGTGGAAGACGCTCAGCCCCGGACCGATCTCGTCGGGGAACGAGAACAGGTCGAGATCCTTGCCGAGCTTGCGGTGGTCGCGCTTGGCGGCCTCCTCGAGGCGGTGCTGGTAGGCGCGCAGGTCATCCTTCGTCGCCCACGCGGTGCCGTAGATGCGCTGCAGCTGCGGGTTCTTCTCGCTGCCGCGCCAGTAGGCGCCGGCGATGCGCGTGAGATCCCAGCCGTTGCCGATCAGGCGCGTGCCCGGCACGTGAGGTCCACGGCAGAGGTCTTTCCACACCGTCTCGCCGTCGCGGTTCACGTTGTCGTAGATCGTGAGCTCGCCGGCACCGACCTCGACGTTCGCCCCTTCGGCGGCCTCGGCGGAGCCGCCCTTCAGGCCGATGAGCTCGAGTTTGAACGGCTCATCGACGAGTTCGGCCCGGGCCTCGTCGTCGGTGACGACGCGACGGACGAAGCGCTGGTTCTCGCGGACGATGCGCTCCATCTCTTTCTTGATGACCTTGAGGTCTTCGGGAGTGAAGGGATCGTCGACCTGGAAGTCGTAGTAGAACCCGTCGGTGACGGGCGGGCCGATGCCGAGGTTCGCCTGCGGCTTGACGCGCTGCACCGCCTGGGCGAGGACGTGCGCGGTGGAGTGCCGCAGGATCGACAGGCCCTCGGGGCTGTCGATCGTGACCGGCTCGACCTCGTCGTCGGCCGTGACGGTCGTGGCGAGGTCTTTCAGCTCACCGTTCACGCGCAGGGCGACGACCGAACGGTCGGGGAAGAGGGCGAAGCCGTCGGCGGGGTAGGTCTGCTCCGACGGCAGGGCGGCATCAGTCAAGGCGGTCTCCTGGATGGGTCGATTCCAGGCTACCCGTCGGGCGTGGCCTCGACGGCACGCGGCGTGCCCCATAGTGGAGCGGTGACTCTGGCCATCATCGGCGGCGTGCTCTGGATCCTCGGCGCGATCGCCCTTCTCACGGGTGTGCTGCCCGCCGACGAGGCCCTCGCCGTCGCCGACCGCGTCTGGCCGATCCTGCTGTTCGTCGTCGCGGTCACCGTGGTGGCGGAGCTGGCATCCACGGCGGGGCTCTTCGACGTCGTCGCTGCGCGCCTCGCGCGTCTCGCCCGGGGACGGACCGCGTGGCTCTGGGTTCTCGTCGTGGCCCTGGCGACCGTGGCGACGGCGTTCCTGTCGCTCGACACGACGGCTGTGCTGCTGACCCCGGTGGTGGTCGCGATGGCGGTCGCGCGGAAGCTCGACCCGCTGCCGTTCGCGTTCGTGACGGTGGTCCTGGCCAACACCGCGTCGCTGGTGCTTCCCGTGTCCAACCTCACCAACCTGCTGGCATCCGATGCGCTCGGCGGACACGACCCGGTGGCGTTCCTCGCGCTCCTCGGGCCGTGTCCGTCGCGGTGCTCACCGCGGTGTTCCTGCGAAAACTGCCTCGCACCTACCCGGATGCCGCCGCTCCCGCCGTCGCCGATCCCGTGCTGCTGCGTGTCTCGGCGATCGTCACGCTCGCGCTTCTGCCGCTGCTGGTGATCGGGCTCGACCCGTGGATGCCGGCCCTCGCGGCCGCTGTCGTGCTCGTGGTCGTGTTCGCCGTGCGCGCGCCGCAGGCTCTCGGCATCCGTCTCGTTCCGTGGTCGCTCCTGGTCTTCGCGGGCGGGTTGTTCCTGGCCGTGGGTGCACTGGAGGCCGTCGGGATCGGTCGGATCACCTCGGTGCTGGCCGGAACGGGCGAAGATCTGCCCGCGCTCTGGCAGCTCGCGGGGGTCGGCGCACTCGCGGCGAACGGCATCAACAATCTGCCCGCATACCTGGCGATGGAGTCGGTGGCGGGCTCCCCCGCGCGTCTCGCGGCCCTGCTGATCGGGGTGAACGCGGGTCCGATCGTGACGCCGTGGGCGTCTCTGGCGACGCTGCTCTGGCACGACCGTCTGGTCGCCGCCGGGATCCAGGTGCGATGGAGCAGATTCGTGCTGATCGGGGCCGTGATCGCGCCGCTGATCCTGCTGTTGGCGGTGCTTCCTCTGGCGCTGTGAGCGCTCAGTCCTCGTAGGTGTGGGCCCACGCGCGGCGCGGCTCGACGAACCAGACGGCGAGCCCCGAACGCATCGAGTAGGGCTCACCGGTGTAGAGGCGGGAGATGCGGTCGACGAACGGCATCGCATCGTCGCCGTCAAGGCGCTCGGTGGCCACGCCGCGCACGAACGCCATCGCGAACGGGTTGTCGGCTCCGGTCACCGAAACGGCCACGCGAGGGTCGCGCCGGAGGTTCTTGTCCTTGAGCTTGTCGATCTCGGTGAAGAACACGAGGCGATCCCCGTCCGCGTCGACCCAGAGGGGCACGGAGTGCGGGGAACCGTCGCGCATGAGCGTGGACAGGTGGGCGATGGCGGTCGTCTCGAAGAACGGCCGTGCCGCGTTCCAGTCGGTCATGTCCTCTTCAACGGTCGGTGTCGGCGGGGGTATTCCCCGCGCGGCTGTCAGACGGTGGCCGCCTGGCCGACCTGCGTGTTCGGGACCTCGCGGAACACCATCCCCTTGCGCGGCTCGGGCTCTCGCGGGGCCGACTCGTCGGGCTCGGGGATGACGTACAGACCGCGTCCCGAGTTGGCGTTGTAAGTGAGCGCGTGCAACCAGGAGTTGCTCAACTGCGGGTTCCGGCTGCCGTGATACTTGAACACCATCGACACGTAGGGGTGGACGTACACCGTCGTGCGTCCCCCGCCGATACTGATGTCGTCCTTCCACGTGAACGGGAAGCTCTCACCGCGGCGCACCTTGGCCATGATCACGGCCTGAAGGTGGGCCAGCAGACGATCCTCGAACTCGACCTTGACGCTGCTGTCGTAGATGAACTTCCCCACGGGTACCTCCGGGAGAGCATCCTCGAGCGACCGCGCATTCCTGAGGAGAATGACGAACGCGGATGCCAGGGGATGCCGCCGCTATCGATATCCACCCTCGCGCGGTTCTCGAGGAGGGGACACCCGCTTGCGTTCACCGAGGAATGTCGCTATCGCGGTCGGGTGGATCAATCGGCGCGGGAGATACGCAGAATGACGCGGTCGCCGGGGCGCCGCTGGACGCGTCGCACGAGTGCTTCGAACCCCGTGATCGCGCGGAACTGCCATCCGTACTTGCGACGGAACGCCGCACCCGCGCGGCTGTCCTCGGTGCTCGGGCCCGCGATCCGGGCGCGGGCCTGGACGGTGATGGCATCCGGCTCGACCGCACCCATCCGCGAACACGGGCGCAGGGTCACCCGCGGGTCGTTCCGGAGTCGTTTGACCTTGCCGGTGTTGCGCTCCGTGGTGACGAGGAGTTCGTCGCCGTCGCGCGCGATCCAGACGGGTGTGGCGACCTCCTCGCCGTTTCGACGGAACGTTCCGAACGAGACGAAGGAGGACGACGCGATCTCGCGCCAGAGGGTGTCGGGGACGGTCATGGTCCTACGCTAGGCGGCTTCGCGCCCGCGGCAACGGGGATTGCGGAGGACGCGCATTCGCGCTCAGGTGAGAACACGAAGTGCCGCGTCGCCCACTGTTCACACGAATGGAACACGCCGTGCCTCGTCGTGGGGTGGGGTCCGTGCGACCCTTCGAGAGGAGGAGGTTCGCATGTCTCGCCACCACATCGCGACCCACGTCTACGACTATCGGGCGGGCTGGGTCCGCATCGCCCCGACGCCCATGACCTACGAGCACGCGCTCGACCTGCGGGATCAGGGTTTCACCCTGGTGCGCTCCCGTCGCGGCTGGTTCGGAGCGCGCGAGTTGCCGGTGAGTTGGTACATCCGACGCGGCCGGCCGGAGTCCGCCGATCCGTCGATCCGGAACGTCTCCCCCGCCCGCGAGCAGATCCCGAAGCCAGGTGAGCGGCTCGGCGACGTCGCCGAGCATCCGCCTCAGCCTGCGTCAGGTGGTGCGCGAAAGCGCGAACGAGACGGGTTATAGGCCAAAAAGAGTGGATGGAACGTCTGTTTAGCCGCGTGTTTCCGGGGTAATCCAGGGATCGGTATGGTCCGCGACCCTTAGTCGTGGACCTTCCCTCGAATCAGGGCCTCTGCGTGGTATGCGGGTCGAAGCTGGTGAAGAACGGCCGGCACCCCTCCGGAACGCAGCGCTGGCGATGTCGCTCATGCGGGTCTTCCAGCGTTCGCCGTCGGCCGGATGTCACACGCCGCGAACAACTCCACCGGTTCCTGACCTGGCTGATGGGCAAGGCCGCTCAAACCGAGCTTGCCCACGATCGCAGCGCCCGTTCGTTCCGCCGCGACACCGCCTGGTGCTGGGACCTCCAGCCCCGTCTGCCCGTCACCGGGGAAGTCCACGCGGTGATCCTGGTCGATGGGGTCTGGATCGAGACCTGGTGCCTGCTGATCGCGATCACTGACACCAACACGATCGTGGGATGGCAGTGGGCCGCCCGCGAGTCAGCAGCCGCCTGGGGCGCGCTGTTCGCACAGATCCCTGCCCCGGAGGTCGTCGTCACCGACGGCGGATCCGGCATCCGCTCCGCCCTCGCGCTGCACTGGCCCGGCGCGCTCATCCAACGCTGCATCTTCCACCTGCAACTCAACGTCACCCGCGAACTGACAAGGAACCCGCGCCTACGAGCCGGCAAAGACCTCCGCCAAATCGCTCTCGCCCTCAGCGATGTCCACACCGTCGACGCCGCTATCACCTGGCGGCTCACGCTGGAAGCCTGGTGGAAAACCTACGGACACCTCCTACGCGAACGCACCCTCTACGACAACGGTCACTTCGGCTACACCCACAAACCCCTACGCAAAGCCTGGGGCATCCTGCAACGCGTCGCCGAGAACGGCCACGTCTTCACCTTCGTCCGCCACCACACCCCGCGGACCACCTCACGCCTCGAAGGACTCAACTCCCAGATCCGGCACCTACTGCGCCACCACCGAGGCATGCCCGTCGCCCACCAACGCCGAGCCGTCGAATGGTTCCTCCTCCTGCAGGAAGTCTCTCTCGAACACGCGCACCGACACGCACACCCACCCACGCCACAAGCACACGAGAAACCCACCGACGACGCCCCCGAACAACCGCTCTACGACACCGCCCTCGACCCCACCGAAGGCCTCTGGCTCAGAACAGGATGGGCAGGACGCACCTGACACGCCCAAACCATCCACTATTTCTGGCCTATAAGCCGTCGAGACCATAAGACCCCCGGCAGGAAACGACGAAGCCCCCCGGCGAACCGGGGGCTTGTGTGGTGGGCGATACCAGACTCGAACTGATGACCTCTTCCGTGTGAAGGAATATCTACCGGATATCGCGCGGCATGGCGAACCATAGTCGGACGAAGTAAATTACCGGTCAGGCGCCGGATTCTCTGATTGCGCGACGTAGTGCGAGATCGTCAGTGATTGCGGCGTTTTGCCATGCATTTGCCATGCGCGGATCGGGCAGGGCGCGCGCAGTGTCGTCGACGCCGAACGGCCGCGAGAAGTGCGCGTAGATCTCCGTCGTCGACGTCGACGCGTGGCCGAGTAGCTCGGCGATGCGGCCGAGCGGAACGCCGTCCTGCGCGAGCCATGACGCGTAGGTGTGGCGCAGGTCGTGGATCGTCGCCCCGAGGTGCGCGAGCCCGGCCGCGCGCAACGCCGGCTCGAACACCTGCCGATAGAAGTTGCGATCGTCACGCACTCGGCCCCGTGCGCCGGGGAACATGAGCGCGGACGGGCACGAGCCGCCCCGCCTGTGTGGCACCCCGCAGTCGCGCGCGAGCGGCATCGAAAGCCCTTCGGTCACCCAGGGCTGCAGAGGAACGTGACGCACACGCCGACCCTTTGGATAGGGCTTGATCTCTTTCCCGTCGGTCGTGTCGGCGACCGTGACGAACCGGTGACGCAGGTCGACCCGGTGCGTATGCAGCGCTGCGACTTCCCCCCAACGCAGCCCCGTGCCCACGAGGAAGTTCAGCACGGCGCGATCGCGTTCCATCGGCACGACCGCGAGGAGGCGCGCGTATTCCTCGCGGGTGAAGAACACCGCGTCACTCGGGGTGGTTGCCGGCAGCTTGATTTTGGTCGCGGGGTTAGCCGGAATTAGCTTGTGATCGACGGCTGCCGTCAGGCTCGACACGAACACGTTCAGGTAGCGCTGCATCGACGAGGCGGCGCGGTAGCGAGGTTTCTCTGCCGTGCCGATGTTCTCGCGCACGGCCTGCGTCGCCCACCCCTGCACGCTTACGCGCGTGATCGAGTCGAGCGGCATCGCCCCCCAATGGGGGCGGAGGTGGTTACGGACCATGCTCGATTCGTTCTCGTCAGTCGCCGGCTCGATCTCGCGCGTCGGCCACCACTCATCCACCCATTCGCCCCACGTGATCTTCCCGGCCCTCGGGTCGAGCGCACCCGGCTGGCGCGCGGTGACCTCGGCCCCATCGGCGGCGCGCTGCGCTGCGCGTTTCTGAGGAAACGTGCCCGCGCTGCGTCGCTCGCCGGCAGGGTTCCGGTAGTAGCCCGTGTATTTGCCCGACCGCTGTCTCTCAGTCCAAGCCACGAGCGGCTCCCTGTGCCTCGTCTATTGACGATCGACCGCCTGCGCAGCCGCGGATACCACCGCGGCTACCGAGAGCCCGAGAGCGCCGCACAGCGCGTGCAGTTGCGCGACCGACATGT
>NZ_CAKKMM010000150.1:0-9035 GCF_918698205.1 Microbacterium sp. Bi128
GTGATGGCCCACCCCTCGGTTCCGTGGCAGGACGAGGCGATCTCGGTGGCGACCCACAAGCACAACACGTGGATCGATCTGTCGGGGTGGAGCCCGAAGTACTTCCCCGAGCAGCTCGTGCGGGCGGCGAACTCGTTCCTGCGCGAGCGCATCCTCTTCGGCAGCGACTTCCCGCTCCTGACGCCCGACCGCTGGATGCGCGACGTCGAGTCGACGACGCTCAAGCCCGAGCGGATGCCCGGCATCCTCCTCGACAACGCCGCGCGCCTGCTCGGCCTGACCCCCTGACCCGAACGGAGAACACCATGACCACGACCGTCGCCTACGCCGACATCGCCGGCCTCGCCGGCACCGACCTCGGCTGGTCGGACTGGCTGGAGGTCACGCAGAGCCGCGTGGACCTCTTCGCCGACGCCACCGACGACCATCAGTGGATCCACGTCGACCCCGAGCGCGCGAAGGACGGCCCCTTCGGCGGGCCGATCGCCCACGGCTACCTCAGCCTGTCGCTCACGGTGAAATTCTGGACCGAGTTGCTCGAGGTCACGGGAGTGACCACGAAGGTCAACTACGGTCTGGACAAGGTCCGCTTCGTCTCGCCGGTGAAGGTCGGTGCGCGCGTGCGCATGAACGCCGTCGTCGCCGAGGTGACGGAGGTGCGCGGCGGCTACCAGCTCGCCGTCGACCAGACGATCGAGGTCGACGGAGGAGACAAGCCCGCCGTCGTCGCCCGAGGGCTCTACCGCTTCTCCGCCTGACACCCCGCCCGCGCGCGCCGACCCCGGCGACGCGCGGGCGGCATCCCACCCGCTCCCGGGCGCACCGCGGCGCCCGCCCTCGATGAAGAGAACGATGAGCACACCCGGACTCGGCGCCTGGCTCCCCCGCCGCCGCCTCAAGCACCCCGACAAGACGGCCCTGATCTTCGGCGACGATCGGCGGGTCAGCTACGCCGATCTCGCCGACGCCGCCGAGCGCACCGCCGCCGTCCTCTCCGCTCACGGCGTCGGTCGCGGAGACCGCGTGGCGTACCTCGGCGAGAACTCGCCCGAGTTCCTCTTCCTGCTCTTCGGCGCCGCGCACCTCGGGGCCGTCTTCGTGCCGGTGAACACGCGTCTGGCCGCCCCCGAGATCGCCCACGTCCTCGCCGACTCGGGCGCGCGCGTGCTCGTGCACGATCCGGCGTTCGGCGACCGTGCCGCCGCGGCTCTGTCCGGCGGCGCGTTCCGGGGCGACGCCGCCCCGCGTGTCGTGGGCACCGGGGCGTCGGGACGCGACGGCGAGCCCGGGCTCGAGCGCCTCCTGTCCCTCGTCACCGAGGTACGCGCGCCGGTCCCGACGGGACTCGACGACCCCGCGGCGCTCGTGTACACCTCCGGCACCACCGGCCGCGCGAAGGGCGCTCTGCTCACGCACGGGAACCTCACGTGGGTGTCGGTGAACACGATCATCGATTACGACCTCGTCTCCGCCGACGTCTCGCTCATGATCTCGCCGCTGTTCCACGTCGCCTCGCTCGGCATGGGGGCCCTCCCCGCGCTCATGAAGGGCGCGACGGTCGTCCTCGAGGCGGGCTTCGAGGCCGGACGGGCGCTCGATCTCATCGAGCGCCACGGCGTCACGGTGGTCTCGGGCGTCCCCACCACCAACCAGCTCATGGCCGACCACCCCGAGTGGTCCACGACCGACATCTCGAGTCTGCGCACGCTGACGTGCGGCGGTTCGGCGGTCCCGCCGCGGATCCGCGAGGCGTACGAGGCCCGCGGGCTGTCGTTCACGCAGGGGTACGGCATGACCGAGACCTCTCCCGGGGCGACGAGCATGTCGGCATCCATGACGCGCCAGAAGGCGGGGAGCGTGGGTCTGCCGCACTTCTTCACCGACGTGCGGGTGGTCGGAGAGGACGGGATGCCGGTGCCCGCCCGCACCGTGGGCGAGATCCACGTGAAGGGGCCCAACGTCTTCGCGGGCTACCACGGTCAACCCGCAGCGACCGCGGCCGCGTTCGCTGCGGACGGCTGGTTCCGCTCCGGCGACCTGGGGTACCTGGACGAGGACGGCTACCTCTACATCGCCGATCGGCTGAAGGACATGATCATCTCCGGTGGCGAGAACATCTACCCCGCCGAGATCGAGGGGCTCCTCGCCGGGCTCCCGGGGATCACGGGCGTCGCGGTGATCGGCATCCCGGACGAGAAGTGGGGAGAAGTGCCGATCGCCCTCGTGACGGTCGCGGACGGGGCGGTGGTCGACACCGAGACCGTGCGCGCGGCCCTGTCGGGGCAGATCGCGCGGTACAAGATCCCGAAGGCGGTGACGATCGTCGACGACCTCCCCCGCACGGCCTCGGGCAAGGTGCGCAAGGCCGAGCTGCGGGCGCGACTGCTCTCCGGGTCCTAGCGGGACGCGTTGCCGTTCTCGATCGCGTCGACGAGGGCGAGACCGCGCTCGGCCCAGGCGATCTCGTGGTCGGCGCGGGCCACGAACCCCTCGTAGGCGAAGACCTTGAAGGCGACGATCGCCGCGGGGTCGTGCACCGTGTCGGTCTCGAGGCGCCGGGCCACGATCGGATGCGTGCGCCCACGGATCGCGTCGAGCTGCCCCTGCCAGAGCCCGCGCCGCACCTCGTAGTGGGCGATGTGCTCGCGCAGCCGCGCGCGGGCGGCATCCGGCTCGGCCCACTCGAAGTAGGCCGCGCGCAGCAGCGCGGGGTCGCGGTCGGCGCCGTAGACGACCGGCTGCTCCATCCACCGGCGCAGGTCGTCGACGCCCTCGTCGGTGATCGTGTACCGCGTCTTGGTCGTGGCGCTCCCCCACGGCACCGCTTCGTCGCGCAGGAGGCCGTCGGCGACCATGCGCTTGAGTTCGGGGTAGATCTGCGAGTCGGGGGCGTGCCAGACGTGTCCGACCGATCCGTGGAAGGCCTTGGCGAGGTCGTACCCGGTCATCGGCTGGGCGGTCAGCAGCGCCAGGAGCGCGTAGCGCAGAGTCATCGCCCCTCCCCTCTTGCGACGTGGCGTGCGCCCACGATATCTTCCTCTCAATATCTATGGTGATAGTTATTGAGGACGAGGAGGTCCCGTGACCGAGACGATGGCGGCGAAGCTGCTGGATTACCCCCGGAACGCCTGGTACGTGGCGGCGTGGGACCACGAGGTGGGCCGCAAGCGCATCCTCGCCCGAACGATCGCGGGGCGCCCGCTCGCGCTGTACCGCACCGAGGACGGCACCGCGGTGGCCCTCGCCGACGCGTGCTGGCACCGCCTCGCGCCCCTGTCGCAGGGCGTGCTGGTCGGCCCCGAAGACATCCGGTGCCCGTACCACGGCATCACCTACGACTCCCGCGGCCGCTGCACCTCGATGCCCGCGCAGGAGACGATCAACCCCAGCGCCCTGGTCCCCTCCTTCCCCATCGTCGACCGCTACCGGTACGTGTGGGTGTGGGTGGGCGATCCGGCGCTCGCCGATCCCGACCGCATCCCCGACATGCACCAGATGACGCACCCCGACTGGACCGGCGACGGACTCACGATCCACGCGCCGTGCAACTACCAGCTCATCCTCGACAACCTCATGGACCTCACCCACGAGGAGTTCGTGCACTCCAGCAGCATCGGACAGAAAGAGCTCAGCGAGTCGGAGTTCGTCACCAGCCACACCGACGACACCGTCACCGTCGAACGGTGGATGCGCGACATCGAGCCGCCGCCCTTCTGGTTGAAGAACATGCGCGACAAGTTCCCCGGCTTCTCGGGCCGCGTCGACCGCTGGCAGATCATCCACTTCGAGGCGCCTTCGACGATCCGCATCGACGTGGGCGTGGCCAAGGCCGGCACCGGCGCGCCCGAGGGCGACCGCTCGCAGGGCGTCAACGGCTACGTCATGAACACCATCACGCCCGAGACCGACCGCACCAGCCACTACTTCTGGTCGTTCCAGCGCAACTACCGCCTCGACAGCCAGCTCATCACGACGCAACTGCGCGACGGAGTGCACGGCGTGTTCGGCGAAGACGAGGCGATGCTCGCCGCCCAGCAGGCCGCGATCGACGCCAACCCCGACTACGAGTTCTACAGCCTGAACATCGACGCGGGCGGCATGTGGGTGCGGCGGCTCCTCGAGCGGATGCTGGCGGCAGAGGGCCGCGAGCGCACTCCGGCGGCGGTGGGCTGAGTGGCCGTCTCGCACCGCGAGGTCTGGCAGGGCGGCACCGTCGCCGCGGCGCGCGACCTCACTCCCGAGATCCGCCGGATCGAGATCGACGTCGACTCCCCCGTCCGCGTGGAGCCCGGCGCGCACCTCGACGTGCGCGTGCGGATCGCCGGTCGCGACGAGCAGCGGTCGTATTCGATCGTGGATGCCACGCCCGACGGTGCCCGTGTGGCGGTGAGCGTCTACACCTCACCGGTCAGCCGCGGCGGCGCGGCGCGCATGAATGCACTCCGCCCCGGCGACCGGATCGAGCTCACGCAGCCGTTGAACGACTTCCCCCTCCGCCTGGGGGCGCGCCGCTACGTGCTCGTCGCCGGCGGCATCGGCATCACGGCGCTCCTGGGCATGGCCGAACGGCTGCGCGCCGCCGGAGCCGACTACCGGCTGCTCTACCTCGGCCGCAGCCGCCCCCTCATGGCGTACCTCGACGAGCTCCGCGACCGCCACGACGACCGTCTCGACGTGCACGTGCGCGACGAAGGCACCTCGATCTCGGTGCCGGCCCTGGTGGATTCGGTCGAACCGGGCACCGAGGTGTACGTGTGCGGGCCGATCCGGTTGATGGATGCCGTGCGCCGGGCGTGGATCGCACGGGGTCTGCCGCCGGCCGACCTGCGCACCGAGACGTTCGGCAACAGCGGCTGGTTCGACCCGCAACCCTTCACCGTCCGCATCCCCGCCCTGGGTCTGGAGACGACCGTCGCCCCGAACCAGTCGATGCTGGAAGCCATCGAGGCCGCGGGGGCCGACATGATGTACGACTGCCGCAAGGGCGAGTGCGGGCTGTGCGAGGTCCGGGTGACCGGGCTCGACGGCGACATCGACCACCGCGACGTCTTCTACAGCGAGCGTCAGCGCGACGCCCGCACCAAGATGTGCTGCTGCGTGTCCCGGGTGGTCGCGTCCGAGGGGACCGCACCGGGGGTCGTCACGATCGTGTCGAGCTGAGGCCCGCTCACACCACCAGGGGTGCCAGCGCCCGCACCGTCGGCTCGAGCGCGCTGATCACCTCGCCGGGGTCGTCGACGCGGTGGCGCGCCCCGGAGAACCCGATCGCGCCGACCGTCGCACCGGTGTCGTCGCGGATCGGGAGGGCGAGGCATCCGCTGGTCGGGGTGACCTCACCGCATTGCCGGGTCGCGCCGAACCGGCGGAGGTCGTCCGCGGCGGCCGCGACCGCCGCGCGGCCCTGCGTGACCAGCAGCAGCCGCCCCAGGGCGTATCGCTCGGGCTCGCGCACCAGCCGCGCCTCGTCCGAGAGGGGGAAGTCGGGGTCGGCGTCGATCACGACGAGCCGCCCGTCGACGAACAGCACCACGTGCACGCCGCCGCGCACCGTGCGACGGGCTTCGGCGAGCACGGCACGCGCGGCCGAGGGCAAGCGGGCCGGGGACGCGGTCACACCGGCCAGTTGCGCCACCCGGGCGCCGAGGGCGAACCCGGTCAGGTCGGGCGTGCGCACGAGGTACTCGTCCTCGACGAGGAGGTTCAGCAGCCGATAGGTCGTGGCCCGGGGAAGCCCCAGCTCGGTGGAGATGCGCTGCGCGCTCGCCCCGGCTCCGAGGTGGGCCACCGCCTCGAGCACCGCCAGCGCCGAACGCACCGCCCCCGGCTGCCGCGCCGAGAGACCCGCCCGCTCAGGCATCGCCCTGATGTCCCGGTGGGGCGACTCCCCCGAGGACCTGGGCGGCCACGGGCTCGTCGTAGGCGCCGATCGGCTGCGAGCGTCGACGACGTCCGGCCAGCACGACGACCGCGACGGCGGCGAGGCCGACCGCGGCGACGCAGACCAGGCCCACGCGATCGGAGCCGGCGACGAGGAAGGCCACCAGCGCGGCGGTCAACGCGGCCGCCGAGACGACCGCCACCACCGCCGGCCAGATCGTGAACTCGCCGATCCGGCGCAGGAACACGGGCGCGGCCACGCACACGAGCACGTACGCCACGATGTAGCCCGTCGCCCCGACGGCGAGAGTCGCCTGCATCGCCTCGCGCGCATCGACGCCGACGAGCGCCAGCACGACCGGCACCGCAGCGACCACGGGCAGCGCCGCCGCGGTGGCGGCGATCGGCGTACGCAGCCGCGGGTGCGTGCGTCCCAGGCTCGCGGGCAGCACGCCGTCACGGCTCATGGCGAACAGCACCCGCACGAGCGCGGTCATCGTGCCGATCGCGCACGCCAGGAAGGATGCCGCGATCCCGATGTCGGCGGCCACACCCCAGGGACCCAGCCCGAACGCGCCGGCCAGGTCGTTCACCGGTGAGGCGCTGGCCGCCAGGTCGAGCCCGAGCGCGTGGAAGCCGGACACCTGGGTGACCGCCGCCAGAACGTACACGGCCCCCGAGATCAGGACGGTTCCCGTGATCGCGCGCGGCACGTTGCGCAAGGGAGCGACCGACTCCACGCCGAGCGTCGCCGCAGATTCGAAGCCCACGAACGCCGTCAGCGCCACCACCGCACCCGCGGCGAGCGCGACCGTGTCGACGGGGCCGGGGGCGACCGCGGCGACGATGTCCGCGGGCCCGATGAAGACCAGGAGCACCGCCAGCAGGACCACGATGAGCGCGACCGACAACGCCTCCACGACGAGGGCGACGCGGGCCGACAGCCGGATGCCGGAGACGAGCACGACCGCGACGAACGCCACCTCCGCCAGGACCGCCACCGTCATCGTCATGCCGCGATCCAGACCGGGCCACAGCCCGTGCAGGAGATAACCGAGGTAGTAGGCACCGCCGAGGAGCGCGAACATCGCGATCGCTGCATAGCCGACGACGATGGCGGCACCCGCCGCGAGCCCCGCGCGCTCGCCGAGACCCCGCGCGGTGTAGGTGTACAGGGCGCCCGCGGCGGCGAAGCGTCGGGCGAACTGCGACACCGTCCGCGCGACACCGAAGCTCAGCACCGCCGCGGCGACGATCGCGGCGACGGTGGCTCCCGGGGCCATGCCCGCCACGAGCAGCACGACCGTCGTAGCGGCCGCCGCGGGCGCGACGGCGGCCACCGACTGCGCCGCGAGGTCGACGATGCCGATGGTGCGGCGCTCCAGGCCGTGCAACGGCGAACGGTCGCCGAATCCGGCGACGGGCGTGGGCCGGGCGATGGCGCGGGCAAGTGCGGTCATGGTGCTCCCCGTGGACTCGGTGCGACCGTACGCCGCAGCCGTTGCACCCCCGCGACACCGATGTTTCGCGCACGTGTCCGCGACTGAGACACCCGGCCGGGCGGTGTCCCACTCGGCGTGCGGGCACTTTCACGCCGACTACATCGAGCGGCAACGGCGCGGGAGGAACCTCGATGCCACACCCGACCTCCGAAAGGCTCCGACATGACCCAGCTCGAATCGAAGGGCGCCGCCGCTGCGACCTCGCGGACCCTCCGCGGCTCCCTGGGCGTCACGGCGATCATCTTCATGGTGGTCGCCGCCGCCTCGCCGCTCACCGTCGTCGGCGGCGCCGGCCCGCTCGGCATCCTGATCGGCAACGGCGTCGGGTACCCGACCCTGTACGCCATCAGCGCCGTCATCCTCCTCCTGTTCGCGGTGGGTCTGGCGGCGATGACGCGCCACGTCCCGCGGCCGGGGGCCTTCTTCACCTACATCGGGTACGGCCTGGGCCGCCCGTCCGGCCTCGCCGCCGCGTGGACCGCGATGCTGACGTACACGACGATCCAGGTCGCCGTGTACGGCTATATCGGCTATCTCCTCGAGATCACGGTCGTCTCGATCGGCGGCCCCGACCTGGCGTGGTGGCTGTACGCCCTCGCGACGGTCGGTCTCGTCGGCATCCTGGGCTACCGCCACATCGACCTCTCGAGCAAGGTGCTCGGTGTGCTGCTGGTCGCCGAGGTCGCGATCGTGCTGGTGCTCGTCGCCGCGGTCGTCGTCCAGGGCGGGCCCGAGGGACTGAGCCTCGCCCCCTTCGAGCCGGCCAACGTCCTCAGCGGGTCACCCGGCGTCGGTCTGATGTTCGCGATCGCCGCGTTCATCGGGTTCGAGGCCACCGCGATCTTCCGCGACGAAGCCCGCGACCCCGACCGCACCATCCCGCGCGCCACCTACGGCGCGGTCATCGGCATCGGCATCTTCTACACGCTCGCGACCTGGGGCCTGGTGATGGCGTGGGGTCCGAGCGGCATCCTGGCCGCGGCGGCCGAGAACCCGGCGACCCTCATGCTCCGCACGGTCGCGATCTACCTCGGCGTCGTGGGCGAGGTGCTGGTGAACGTGCTGCTGCTGACGTCGATGTTCGCGTGCGTGCTCTCGTTCCACAACGTCCTGACCCGCTACCAGCACGCGATGTCCTCCGCGGGCGTCCTGCCCGACCGCCTGTCCGGTGTGCACTCGCGCCACCTGTCCCCGCACGCGTCCTCGCTGGTGCAGACGGCGACCGCCGGCATCCTGCTCGCCGCCTTCGCGATCCTCGGGCTCGACCCGCTCCTGCAGGTGTTCACGTGGCTGTCGGGGGTCGCGACGGTCGCGATCGTGCTGCTCATGGCCGTCACCTCGATCGCCGTGATCGTGTACTTCACCCGCAACCGCGCCGACCGCCGGCCGTGGAACACCGTCATCGCCCCCGCCCTGGGCTTCCTCGGGCTGGCGGTGTCCGCCGTCGTGATCGTGGCGTACTTCCCCGTCATGGTCGGCGACGTCGACGCCGAGGGCGCCCCGACGTTCGGCGCGGTGACCTGGGCGCTGCTCGCCCTGGTCGTGGTCGTCCCCCTCTTCGGATACGCCCAGGCGACCTGGATCCGCCGACGCCGCCCCGCCGCCTACGCCAAGCTCACCGACGCGATCGCCGGCTGAACCCCGTCGTCGTCCCTC
>NZ_CAKKMM010000151.1:0-8993 GCF_918698205.1 Microbacterium sp. Bi128
GGCGCGCGGGCACCGCCATCCCGGGTGGCGGACGCTGGCGTTCTATGTTCTGGGCCTTGGGTCCCTGACAGTGCTGACGTGCGGGTTCCCTGGCGTCTACAGCGCGCAGCTCCGGTGGGCCTTCACGCTCAAGATTTCCCTGTTGCTCTTCGTGGTGCCGCTGCTGATCGGCCTGGGAAAACCCATCTCCCTCGCCCGTGCGGCCCTGCCGCCGCGCGGCGTCGGCCGGCTGAACAGGGCGCTCGCGCACAGCGCGGTGCGGTTTGCCGGCAACTCCATGGCCGCCCCGCTCCTGGGCCTTGCCCTCTTCGCCACCTTCCTGACTCCGGCCTTCTACACCCTCCGCACAGCCGCTTGGACCGAGGCGCTCCTGACGGTGGGGGTCCCGCTGCTTGGCATGATGATGGCCCTGCCGATCATCGAGGACGCGGACTTCCGCCGCTCCAGCGCGTTCTTCATCGTGGAGTTCGTGTTTGTCTTCATCGAGCTGCTGGTCGATGCCGTGCCCGGGATCCTGCTGCGCCTCAACGGCCAGGTGCTGGATCACGTCGCAACGACGCCGTCTGCGATGGGCTGGTTCCCCAACGCCCTGCGTGACCAGCAGCTGGCGGGGGACGTCCTGTGGTTCATCTGCGAAATTGTCGACTTGCCCCTGATCATCCTGATGTTCATCCGCTTCTCCCGCAGCGACAAACGCGAGGCCCGCGGCTTTGACGAGCTCACGGATTCCCAGCTCGATGAACTGAATGCGGAGCACCTGCGGCGCGGCCGCTAAGTCCCCGCGCCCCGGATGGGGGCGCTATGCCACGCTGACCTTGATCCGCTGCACCACGTTGTTGCCCATGCCCTGGTAGTTCCATTCCGGTTCCAGCGGCTGGACCGCGCCGCTGGCATCCGTGGCACGGCAGGAGAGCTCGTGTTCGCCCGGATCGGCCACCCACGGCATCGACCACGCACACCACGCGAACGGCGCTGCAGGGTGCTCCAGATGGGCCGCTGCCCACTTTCCGTCGATTCCGACGTCGACGCGCTGCACGGCGCCTTGCCCGGACCAGGCCCGGCCGGTGAGCATCACCGGTCCCGGGGGCAGGATCCGGCTCCGGGTGAAGAAATCCGGGACACCCGGGGGCATCATGAGCGAGCGGACCTTGATCCAGGTGACCGGGGTTCCGGGATCCTCGGCGTCATGCTGGTAGCGGTACGCCACTGCCTGCTGGAAACCGTCATAGGGCTTGGTCAGAACCTTGATCGAGGTCAGCCACTTCACGCTCGCCATGCCGTACCAGCCGGGCACCACAAGCCGGAGCGGATAGCCGTGCTGAGGCGGCAGGTCTGCGCCGTTCATCCGGTAGGCGAGCACGACGTCGGGGCGCAAGGCCTCCTCGATCGGCAGGCTGCGCGCGTACTGCTGGGCGACGCCGCCCTGGCTGCCGGCGTCGGCCCCGGTGAAGAGCACCTCCACGGCGTCGTCCTCCACTCCGGCCCGCGTCAGCAGGTAGGCGAGCGGGACACCGGTCCACACGGCGGTCCCCACGCCCTCGAGTACCCACGGCTGGCTCAGTGGGCGGGGCCGCAGGAGGGACCGGCCGTTGCCGGCGCACTCCAGGGTGACCGGGAGGGTGATGCTCGGTGCCCGGAGCAAGGCCCGCAGGCTCAGTTCGAAGGACCGCTGCACGGCGCCGCCGATCCACAGATGCCAGTGATCGGCGTCGATGAACGGGATGTCGAAGTGCGTGAGCACGTAGTGCAGTCCGGGCGGTGTGGTGTCGCTCCGCAGGGCCTCGAGCGGCATGGAATGGTTCCGCACGGCGAGCTGGAGTTCCTCCGCCGTCAGCGGGCCGTGGCTCGGTTCGCCGGGATGCGCCCGGGGTTGTCCGGCCTGCCGGCGCGGACTCTTCAGGACAGAAGAGTGTCTGGACATTTGCTTTGGCATGGCATGCCGCGATTCTTTCCGGACCGGCCCGGTCCCGCTCCTGTGAAGGACCCGCCGGTTTTAGTAGGTATCACCTGGTCTCAGGTCTACGCCGCAGCCCGGAAACCGTCAACACCGGGACGCGCCGGTCCCGTCCCTTCCGGTCCCGTCTCTTCCGGTCAAGGGGCTACAGCGTGTGCGCCTCGGCCAGGAACTGCGCCAGGCTCAGCGGTTCCCGGCCCGTCAGCTCATGCACTGCCGACGTCGGACCGGCGAGTTCGCCGGCGGCGATGGCCGTGTAGGTGCTCACCCAGGCGTCCACCTGCCATGGCGGGGCGCCGTACGAGGCACGGGACCCGTAGGCCTCCGCCAGGGTCTCGTTGTGGAAGGTGATGGCCCGGCCGGTTCCGGCGGTCAGGAGTTCGGCGGCGCGGGCCAGCGAGATGTCTTCCGGGCCGGTCAGGTCATAGGTCCGTCCCACATGCAGGGACGGGTCCCGCAGTACGGTGACGGCCGAGCGGGCAATGTCTGACCGCGCCACGGCAGCCATGACGCCGTCTCCGGCGGGGCCGCGGATCACGCCGTCCTCGCCGGCCAGCAGCGGCAGGAAGTCCAGGTAGAAGTTGTCCCGCAGGAACGTGTAGTCCATGCCGGAGGCCTTGATGCGCTCCTCGGTCGCGAAGTGGTCCCGGCCCAGCGTGAACGTGGAGTCCGGCGCCGCGCCGAAGAACGAGGTGTACACGATGTGCTGGACGCCCGCTGCGGCCGCGGCATCGACGAAGGCGTAGTGCTGCTGCAGCCGGTCCTCGGCCTCGGCTGCGGAGACCATGAACAACGTTTTCGCCCCGGAAAGCGCCGTCTTCGCCTGCTCCGGCTCGGCGTAGGTGGTGACGAAGGGGACGGCGCCTTCGAGCTCAGGTGCCCGGGCGGCGTCCCGCACCAGGAGCCGTTGCTGGCTGCCGGCCTGGGCCAGCAGCCTGGCCACCAGGGCGCCCAGCTGGCCGGTGGACCCGGTGACGGCAAGCTCGGGAGCGTTGGTCATGGCCTAGGCCTCGCGGGAGGCGGGCGATTTGGTCTGCGCGGGGTCGCGTTCGGCCAGTGAGCCGATGACGGCGTCGATCTTGTCCATGATCACCGCGTCCAGCTTCACGCCGGCTGCCGCGACGTTTTTCTCGATCTGCTCCGGCCGGGACGCTCCCATGATCGCGGAGGCCACGTTCTTGTTCTGCAGCACCCAGGCGATGCTGAGCTGCGCCATGGTCAGCCCGGCCTCCTCCGCGATCGGCTTGAGCTGCTGGACGCCGGTGAGGACCTCGTTGGACATCCAACGCTCGATCATCCGTGAACCGCCCTTGGAGTCCGTGGCGCGGCTGCCCTCAGGGGCAGGCTTGCCGGGGTGGTACTTGCCGCTCAGCACGCCCTGGGCAATCGGGGACCAGACAATCTGGGACAGGCCCAGTTCTTCCGACGCCGGAATCACCTCGGCCTCGATCACTCGCCACAGCATGGAGTACTGAGGCTGGTTGGAGATCAGCTGGAAGCCCAGTTCCTTGGCGAGGGCATGGCCGTCGCGGATCTGGTTGGCCGTCCACTCGCTGACCCCGATGTACAGGGCCTTGCCCTGCCGCACGATGTCCGCGAAGGCCTGCATGGTCTCTTCCAGCGGCGTCTCGTAGTCGTAGCGGTGTGCCTGGTAGAGGTCCACGTAGTCGGTCTGCAGCCGGGTGAGAGAGCCGTTGATGGATTCCATGATGTGCTTGCGGGACAGGCCGAGATCGTTGTGGCCCTTGGGCCCGGTGGGGCCGAAGACCTTCGTGAAAATTTCCAGCGACTCGCGGCGCTCGTCCTTCAAGGCTGCTCCGAGGACCGTCTCCGCCGCTGTGTTGGCGTACACGTCGGCCGTGTCGAAGGTGCTGATACCGGCGTCGAGCGCGGCCCGGACGCACTGGGTGGCGACATCGTTCTCCACTTGGGAGCCATGGGTCAGCCAGTTGCCAAACGTGATTTCTGAAATCTTGAAGCCGCTGTTCCCGAGGTATCTGAATTCCATGGGTTCCAACGTAGCGGACTTGCCTGCCCGGGGTAAGGGCTCAGCCGGCCTTGCGTTCCTGGACCGGCTGTTTGGCTTTCCCGGCCGGCGGAGTGCCGCGCAGCGCCACGAGCGATCCGGTGTCCAGCAGGGACTTCGCTGCGGGCATGGGCGGCTTTTTGAACGCCCGCGGGACGGAGCCGAGTGTTCCATTGGTGTCCGTGGCAGACTGCACGAGGGCAGAGACTTCTGTGATGTCCTGTGCCGGTGCAAGGGGGTCGGGCAGGTCCCGGACGGTGACCCGTACGGCGGGTCCGGCCTCGGCCCTGGCCCTCGCGGCGGCGCGGGCATCTGCCCGGGCCACGGCGGCCGCCCACTCCGGCGACAGTGCGGGTTCCTTTTTGGCTGCATTCCGGGCGGGGCGTGCGGGCTTCGCTGCCTTGGCCGGCCGGTGCGGCGCCGGCTCTTCCCCAGCCCCATTTTCCCGTGATACCGGGGTTCCGCGGACGAGCCCGGCGACGGCCAGGACAACGACTGCCGCCAGCCGGCCGATCCCTGCGAGCACGAGGGTGGCGGCGAAGACCAGGAAGAGGCCGAGGAACATGAAGAACGCCACGCCGAGGGTCCCGAAAAAAGTCAGGTTCAGCGCAATGGTCGTTGGATCTTCCATGTCACCTCTCCTTGCCGGCCTGCTTCAGCGTGGTCCCTGCCGCTAGCACGCGGCGGGCAGGAGCCCCCTTAACAATACGTACTTTTCGCTGGCCCCGTGCCGCCCCCGGCGGTCGTGGCGAATATGTGTCAAAGCCGTTATCCGCGGGCGGGGCACGGGCCCTGCCGGCCGGGCGTCTATAGTCGGAGACAGCCCCGCCGGCGTCGTCCGGCCCGCCGGAAGGACATCTTGTGACGCACGCCGCAGCAGCCGATTCCGAGCCCGCCGGAGCATCTGGCACGGACCGCTCCGTGAGTATTCCGGAAGCGGCATATTCCGCGCCGTATGAGGGGAACTGCCCGTGCCTGTCGGGCGAGGCGTATGTGCACTGCTGCGGCCGGTTCCATCGCGGGGACGCCGAGGCGCCTACGGCGGAGCAGCTTATGCGCTCCCGGTACAGCGCCTTCGTGGTCCACGACGAGGGGTACCTGCTCCGGACCTGGCACCCGGACACTCGGCCCGCTGAGCTGGAGTTTGATTCCGGCATGCAGTGGCGACGCCTGGACATCCTCTCCACCAGCCGCGGCGGCCCGCTGGACAGCGAAGGCACGGTGGAATTCGCGGCGCACTACCGGCACGAGGGCGAACGCGGCCTGCACCGCGAAACCAGCCGCTTTGTGCGGGTGGACCGGCGCTGGTACTACGTAGATGGCGTCGTTGCCGGCTGAGCCCTCCGGGGCTGACGCCGTCGCGGCTAGGGGCGCCCGGCTGAGTTGTCCCGTGCTGAGTTGTCCCTGACGGGGTGGTTCTCAACCGTTGCTGCCGGGCTGAAGCCGGCCCGATCCACCCTGCGGTGGAAACGCATTCCCGCGAGGCCGCCCAGCACTGCGCCCACCAAAGCCACCGCGGCCACGACGATCGCCGCGATGATGCTCAGGGTGTTCAATTCGCCCTCGTTGATCGGGATCCGCGGGAAGCTGTTCAGGTTGGCCAGGATGTTGAAGCGCTGCCCGGCGACCAGGCCCAGCACGGCGACGACGATCGCGGCGATCAGGGCCCAGATCCAGACCATGAAGCCCTGCCTGGCGCCGTTGAAGCGGGCCATGCGCCCGGCGACGTATCCGCCGCAGTAGTAGGCGACCAGGAGGATCACGAGCAGCACGATGATGCCGGTCAGCCCGACCGTCTGATTGCTGGAGGCCTGGTCGACGGCGTCGTTCACATCGGTGTTGGTGGCCAGACCGACGGCGGTACCGCCGGCAGCGACCAGCGCGGTGAGCAGCACGGCCGTACCCGTGGCCGTCAGCCAGCCGAAGAATGCCGAGCCGACCTTGATGCCGCCGAACTGTTCCTTCTCGCGGGCCACTACCGTCTCGCGCGTGGGGATCTCTTCCACGACAGTGTCGTGAACAGCATCGCGGACCGGTGCGTCGCGGACGGGGTCGTCGTGGCGGACTGCTGTCACCGGGCGGGTTGTGGCGTCGTCCTGCGCGGCGTGTTGTGTCGTCTTGTCGTCGGGGCCTGCGGTGCTGCTCATGAGGGCTGCTCACTTTCGCTGAATGACCGGCCACACTGGAGACGCCGGTCTGGCGTCAACCTAACCACGGCGGAATCCGGTTAGCAAGGATGCTTACTATCCGTGGCGGCGGCCCGTCAGCGGTACTTGCGGTGCAGGTCCTCCCGGACGGAGGCGCGCCGGCTGGCATCCGCGATCCATGGACCGGTCCCTTCAGACTGGTCGAGGATTCCGGCTTCCAGCCAGGTGTAGTCCCCGGCCAGTGTCTTGCGGGCCAGGGCATGGTCGGCGTCGTCGGTGTTCCGCCACAGCCGGTCGAAATATTCGTCGACGCGAACACGGGCCTGTTCGCAGTACGCCTCGGCGAGTTCGTACGCGGAGGCGCCGCGTTCCGGCTGCGTCCGCAGCAGCATCTCGGCGCGCGAACAGCAGGCTGCCATGGCAAACAGCTCCGCACCGATGTCCACGATCCGGCCCAGGAACGCCTGCTTGTGCTCAAGTTTGGCCTGCCACCGGCCCATCCCGTAGAAGGTCTGGCGGGCGAGGCGCCGGGAGGAGCGCTCCACGTAGCGCAGCTGTTTCGCGAGCCGGCCGAAGTCGCTGTAGGAGCGCGGGTCCATGCCGGCGCCGGCCACGAGTTTGGGCAACCACTTCGCGTAGAAGCCGGAGGCGCCGACGGCGGCCTTCGCCTTGTCGGAGAGGCGGGCATCCTCCGAGGCGAGGTCTCCCGCGGCGGCCAGGTGCGCGTCCACGGCCTCGCGGGCGATCAGCAACCTCATGATTTCCGAGGACCCCTCGAAGATCCTGTTGATTCTCATATCGCGGAGCTGCTGTTCCGCGGCGACGGCGCGCTCGCCGCGGGCTTCGAGGGAGTCCGCCGTTTCAAAGCCCCGGCCGCCGCGGATCTGCACGAGTTCGTCCGCGATGAGGCAGCTGATCTCCGTGGACCACAGCTTGGCGAGGGCCGCCTCGATCCGGATGTCTTTCTGCCCGGCGTCGGCCATTTCCGCAGAGAGTTCAAACACGGCGTCCAGGGCGAAGGCGCTGGCGGCGATGAAGGCGATTTTCTTGCCCACTGCCTCATGCTGGCCGATCGGCCGGCCCCACTGGGTGCGGGCGTCGGACCATTCGCGGGCGATCTTCAGGCTCCACCGGCCTGTGGCGACGCACAGCGCGGGGATGGAGAGCCGGCCCGTGTTCAGTGTGGTGAGGGCGATCTTCAGGCCCTGGCCTTCCCGGCCCAGCCGGTTGGCAGCGGGGACCCTGACCTGGTGGAAGCGGGTGACGCCGTTTTCGATCCCGCGGAGCCCCATGAAGGTGTTGCGGTTTTCCACGGTAATGCCAGGGGTGTCCATTTCGACCACGAAGGCGCTGATGCCGCCTTTGTGGGCGGTCCCGTCCGCATCGGTGTGCGGCGGCACGAGGGCCATGACCACGACGAGCTCGGCGATAACACCGTTGGTGGTCCAGAGCTTGACGCCGTCCAGGAGGTACGACTCGCCGTCGTCGGAGAGGACGGCCGTGCTGCCCATCCGGGCGGGGTCGCTGCCGACGTCGGGCTCGGTGAGCAGGAAAGCGGTGACGGCGCCGGCGGCGCAGCGGGGCAGGTATTCGCGCTTCTGGGCCGGAGTGCCAAAGACCTTGACGGGCTCCGGTACGCCGATCGACTGGTGCGCGGAGATCAGGGCGCCAAGGCTTGGATGCACCGAGCCCAGCATGGCCAGTGCGCGGCCGTAATACACGAGCGTGAGGCCCAGTCCGCCGTATTCGCGGGGAATCTTCATTCCGAACACACCGAGCTCCGCGAGCCCTTTGAGATAGTCGTCCGGGATCCGGTCGTCGCGTTCGATGGTGCGCCCGGACATCGTGCGGCAGTAGTCGGCCAGCCGGGCCATGAACGCGTCGCCGCGTTCGACGTCGTCGGCGGGGGCCTCGGGCCACGGGTGTATCAGCGACAAATCGAAGCTGCCAAGGTAGAGGCCCTTCGCGAAGCTGGGCTGGGTCCAACTGGTTTCGCGGGCGGCCTCGGCAATGGCGCGGGCGTCGGCGGCCGTCGCGTCGGGGCCGACGTGCTCAGCGTCCCCGTCGGCCGCCGGAATCGGAATGCCTGATGTTGGAGAATCTGACGCTGGAGTACCGGGTGTGGTGGCGGGGTCTTCGATGGCGGAGCTCACGGGGCATCTCCTCTAACCGGGTGACCGGCTTGAGCCCTGGATCCGCCGCGGGTGGAGGACCCTTCAGCTGTCCCGCAATACTACTCGCGGGTAAGTGCCTGTGCTAGGGGAGGCCTGGCCCGGAAAGTCGGACCGGAAGTCCGTGCCGAAGTCGACCTGGAAATCGGCGGGCATCTCCACCGTTGAGGCGTGGTGGACCAGCCGGTCCCAACCGTGGTTGATGCCGTGGACCAGGCCCACCAGCGCGCCGGCCACGAGGTACCAGGCGAGCCGGCCGACACCGACCAAAACCATGGCCGCGAACGCGGACACCATCATGAAGGCGCCGATCATCACGGCAAACACGAGGGTTCCAATGACCACCATCGTGCCGGTTTCCACTGCGCTTAGGTCGAACTGCATTCTTCCCCCTGCACCATTGCTCCGGTTGAACCAGTAGCCCGAGCGTAGGGTGCCGTGGGCGGGCTGAACTAGGGTCCTTGGACGGTGGCGGCCTCTTGATACGGGATCGAAATGCTACCGGGGCGTAGGTCACGGCGGGGTTGCGGCACCCTCACCGATCGCGGGGGTCGCACCGTTTGTCAGTGCCGGGAGGCTGCCCGGTGTCAGTCTTCGTCGTGTTCAGGGGCGCTCTGGCTCATGACCCGGAAGTCCGCGCCGAGGGCGACTTCGACCTGGGACCCGTCGTTGAGGCGTACCTCGACCTCGTAGGC